>JBAWVU010000247.1:0-4477 GCA_037147135.1 Chloroflexota bacterium | reverse complement strand
GTGTTCTGGGGGACGACCTGCAGCCCTTCGGCGCGGGCGAACGCCACGATCTCGACGATGTCGTCGACCGTCTCGGGGAAGACGACCAGCGGGGGACGCTGGGTCGCGGCGCGGTTCCACGCTCGGCGAGCCGCATCCCATCCATGGTCGACGTTCGCCACGATCGACCCGCTGAAACGTCCGCGGACCGTGTCGAGACGGCGCTCGCGCTGCCGGTGGCCTGGAGCGGCGATCAGGCGTTGCGTGTCGTAGTCAGAGGGGAGCATCTGACCTCCTCGGGTGTGTCCTGGGATGGGGTCAGGCGGCCCGGCTATCGACGATCAGGCCCAGGCTGACGGTGCCGGACTCTCCCGTGGTCCCAGGCCCAGCGCCCAGAATCGAGTTCCCCGGAGTCTACCCCCGTGCGCGGCGCTGGCAAGCAGCGATTCTCCGGAGGAGACCGACCTCCCGGCCGGCCCCGGCGCTCTCCCGGGTAGAATGCGCGCCATGCTCGATGTGCCCAGCGTCGCTGCCTCCCCCCTCGTCGTCATGAAGTTCGGCGGGTCGTCCGTCGCAGACGCCGACCGGATCCGTCGCGTCGCCCAGCGGATCGCACGCGAACGCGCCCGCGGCTCGGACCTCGTCGTCGTCGTGTCCGCGATGGGCGACACCACCGACGAGCTCCTCGCGCTCGCCCATGCGATCACGGACGAGCCCGATCCCAGGGAGCTCGACATGCTCCTCGGCACGGGCGAGCACCAGAGCGCGACCCTCGTCTCCATGGCGCTCCACGCGCTCGGCGTGGACGCGATCAGCCTCACCGGCGCCCAGGCCGGGATCAGCACGGACGGGCGCCACGGCAAGGCCCGGATCGCGGACATCGACCCGCGCCGAGTCCGCGGCGAGATCGCCGCCGGCCGCGTCGTCATCGTCGCCGGGTTCCAGGGGATCGCCCGGACCAGCACGCCCGTCGAGGGCGAGGGTGGCGTCGGCGCGATCCCGTCAGAGACCGCGGCGGACGTCGCCGAGCTCACCACCCTCGGGCGCGGCGGGTCCGACACCACGGCGGTCGCGCTCGCGGCCCGCCTCGGCGCCGACCGGTGCCAGATCTACACCGACGTGCGCGGGATCTACACGGCCGACCCGCGCCTCGTCCCGGACGCGCGGCAGCTCTCCGTCATCGGCTACGAGGAGATGCTCGAGCTCGCCTACCAGGGCGCGCAGGTCATGAACGTCCGCGCCGTTGAGCTCGGCTGGGTGAACGGCGTCGTCATCGAGGTCCTGAGCAGCTTCGAGGACGCCCCCGGCACCCTCATCAGGGAGGACCCTTTCGTGGAGCAGCGCAACAAGGTGCGCGGCCTCGCCCACGACCGCGACGTCGCCAAGGTGACGCTCGTCGGTGTGCCGGACCGCCCCGGCGTCGCGCGCACGGTCTTCCAGCCGCTCGCCGACGCGTCGATCAACGTGGACATGATCGTCCAGAACGTGGGCCACGGCGGCTCGACGGACCTGTCGTTCACCGTCCCGAAGGTGGAGCTCGCGAAGGCGAAGCGGATCCTCGAGCCGATCGTGCGCGACCTCGGGTTCCGCGAGATGACGACCGACTCGTCCGTCGCCAAGGTCTCCATCGTGGGCGCCGGGATCCAGAACGCGCCCGGCTACGCCGCCCGGATGTTCGGGGCGCTCGCCGACGCCGGGGTGAACATCGAGATGATCTCGACCTCCGAGGTCCGCATCACGACGATCGTCGCGGAGGACGACGTGGAGACGGCGGTGCGCGCCCTCCACGAGGCTTTCGCGCTCGAGACCCCCGGCCCGGTGGACGCGACCTCGGCGGACGCGACCTCGGCGGACTCCTGATCGCGCCCCACCTCGTGGCCCGCGCCGCACCACTCGCCAGCCACGGAGCCGCCGCCGCGTGACCGCCCGCACATCCCTCCCCCGCGCGTTCCTCTCCCGCACGGAACACCTCGCGACCGTGACGTCGACGAACGACGTCGTCGCGGCGTGGCTCGCTGACGGCGTCGACGAGGTCTGCCTCGCGTCGGCCGACGAGCAGACCGCGGGCCGGGGGCGCCGTGGCCGGACGTGGGTCGCGCCGCCCGGCGCCGCGCTCCTGCTCTCGCTCGGGTTCAGGCCCGCGTGGCTGCCGGCGGACCGGGCCTGGTGGCTGGCGGCGACGGTATCGCTCGCGATGGCCGACGTCGCAGAGGAGGCCGCCGGGCTCTCCGACCGCGCGATCCGGCTCAAGTGGCCGAACGACCTCGTCGTCGTGGACCCGCCCGACCGCGGCGGCGCCGTCCGCAAGCTCGGCGGCGTGCTCGGCGAGGCGACGGGGATCGGCACCGGCGATCCGCGGGTCGTCGTGGGGATCGGGCTCAACGCCGACTGGCCGGCGTCCGCGTTCCCGCCCGACCTCGCCGCGTCGATGGCGAGCCTCATCGAGGAGAACGGGGGCCGCCCGATCGGCCGCGACGTCCTCCTCGACGGGTTCGTCGCCCGCCTGGATGCTCGCATCGAGGCGCTCCGCGCGGGCCGCTTCGCCGTCGGGGACTGGGATGCCCGCCAGCTGTTCCGTCGCACGCCGGTCCGCCTCGTCCACGGCACGACCGTCGCGGACGCCGGCGACGCGGAGGACGTGGTCGCGATCGGTGTCGACCCGATCACCGGGGCGCTCGTCGTCGAGGACCCGGGCTCGCCTGACGGCGAGCGCCTCGTCCACGCGGGCGAGATCGTCCACCTGCGGGTCGGGGTGTAACGCGATGGCCGCGCCGGTGTTAGGAAGGATGTACACGAGCGCCGGGCTCGATCCCGACCGGCGGCTCGTCGTCGCGGCCCAGGCGGACCCGACGAGGTTCGATGCGCTCTATCGGAAGTACGTCGCACAGGTCTACTCGTTCGCGCTGTACGAGCTGCGTGACCACCACGAGGCGGAGGACGTGACGGAGCGGACCTTCATGCTCGCGCTCTCTGGTCTCTCCTCGTTCGAGGAGCGGGCCGACCCCGCCGACGGCGACGCCTCGACGTTCCGGATCTGGCTCTTCCGCATCGCGCGCAACACCATCACGAACCACCGCCGGGCGGCGCGGCGCCGGCCGGTCGCGCCCCTTGAGGCCGCGGCCGCGCTCGCGGGCCCGCTCGACCTCGCCGGTGATGCCGCGCTCCGCGACGAGGCAAGCGCCGCGTGGGCGGCCGTGGGCCGCCTCCCGGACGACCGGCGCCGCGCCGTCGTGCTTCGCTTCGTGGAGGAGATGAGCGCCGCGGAGATCGCCGGCATCCTCGGCAGGACGGAGGGTGCCGTGCGCGTCCTCCTCCACCGCGCCCTGCGCTCGGTCGCCGCCGACCTCCGGCGGCTCGAGGTCGCGGCGCGCGACGACGGCTCGGACCGGTCCGAGGGCTCCCGGTGAGGGCGTTCCTCGGCGAGCCGCTCAGCGTCGATGCACTCCGGTCCGACGCGTACGTGGAGTCGCTCCTCGCGAGCGCCGAGCGGCGCGCGCCGGCGGTCCCCACCGACGTCGACCTCGACCCGGAGGTCGCCGCGATGGCGCGCGTCCTCCAGTCGACGCTCGTCCGCGTCCACCCTTCGTTCCGCTTCGAGGAGCACCTCGCGTGGCGTCTTGCCGCCGTCGCCGCGGCCATGCGGCGCTACGCGACGGCGGCCGCCGCGGGCCCCACCTCCGCGGCCTGCACGCGTCCCGCTGCCGAGTCGGCGAGCTCGACCGCCGTGGGCCCCACCTTCGCCGCCGTGCCTGGCGCTTGACCAAGTTGGCGCGCCTGCTCAAGCGTAACCAGATCATTGACGACACAAAGTTGTTTCAGCCGGAGCATCCGTTTTCGTATTCACTTTGGAAATTGCGTTTGGAAGGTCTGGATCGGCAACTCAACAACGAGGAATGGGCGCGGGTGCTTTACCACTTGTGCAAGCACCGGGGTTTTCACTGGATCAGCCGTGCTGAAGAAAAACAGGCTGAAGCCGACAGCAAGAGTGAAGGCGGCAAAGTCAAACAAGGCCTCGCCGGAACAGCCAAGCTAATGCAACAGAAAGGCTACCGCAGCGCCGCCGAGATGGTACTTGCTGAGTTTCCCGAAGCTCAACGCAATAAACGTGGCGATTACAGCAAGGCGCTGAGCCGCGTTTTACTCGCCGCAGAGTTCGCGCTGCTATTCAGTCGTCAGCGGGAACTGGGTAATCCGCATGCGCAAAAGGAAACTGAAATAGCAATTCTCGGTAACGGAGATCGCAAGAGCGGACTCTTTTGGGCGCAAAAGCCAGCGCTGGCAGGCAAAGATCTTCTGAAAATGCTCGGCAAGTGCACTTTTGAGAACAATGAGTATCGCGCGCCAAAAGCCAGTTTCACTGCGGAGCGCCATGTCTGGCTCACCAGACTAAACAACATGCGTATCGTTGTGGATGGCAGCACACGGCCGCTAAACGCACAGGAGCGAGGGATTGCTCTGCCGCTGCCCTACACCTACGACAGTGACTTTACCTATAAAC
>JBAWVU010000246.1:0-4498 GCA_037147135.1 Chloroflexota bacterium | reverse complement strand
CCGTCGACTGACCCCGGCGCCTCCACTGACCCCTGTGCCTCGACTGATCCCGGCCCGACGGCGGGGGCGAGCGTCCCGGCGGACGACTCACGTCTTGGTGCCGTGGCAGCCCTTGACCTTGCGGCCACTCCCGCAGGGGCACGGGTCGTTCCGCCCGGCCTTCGCGACGGCCTCGCGGACGCGCGCGTCCTCGGCCGCGTACCACCCGACGAGCTCGGAGGGCGCCCGCCCCCGTCGGAGCAGGTCGGCCATCATCCGCATCGGGCGGTCGATGTGCCCGAAGAACGCCTTGTAGCCCGCGCACAGGTAGTCGAGCCCAGGCTCACCGCCCGGCGTCGAGATGAAGCGGTCCTTCGGGCAGCCGCCGTGGCAGGCGAAGCGGACGTCGCACTCTCGGCAGTAGCGGGGGAGGGCCTCGCGCTTCGCGAGCCCGAACGCGCGCTGCCGGTCCGATGCGACGAGGTCCGCCATCGGCGTCTCGGTGATGTTCCCGAGCCGGTATGCCTCCTCGACGAAGTGGTCGCAGCTATACAGGTCGCCGTTGTGCTCGAGCGCGAGCGCCGTTCCGCACGTCTCGGCATGGATGCACAGGCCGGACGGCTCGCCGAGCCAGCCGGCGAGCGCGACGTCGAACGCCTGGACGTAGACCTCGCCGATGTCGCGGCGGACCCATTCCTCGAAGACTCCGACGAGGAACGATCCGTACTGCTCCGCCGTGACGGAGCGGTCGGTGACGAGGCTCCCTTCCTGGCGGTAGAGAGGCCGATCCCGCCACGACCTCCACGGGGCGGCCTGTGCGAGCCCGGGCGCGATCTCGGACGGGACCTCGAGCGAGACGAGCGGTACCTCGATCGCCGGCCCCGGCACGCGCTCGATGATCGGGATGAACTGGATGAACCGGACGCGGCACTCGTCGCGGAGGAACCGGTAGACCTCGACCGGGTGGTCGGCGTTCGCGTGGTGGAGCACCGTGAGCGCGTTGTACTCGACGCCGTGCTCCTGGAGCGTCGCCAGGCCGCGCATGACGCGGTCGAACGTCGGCGCGCCGCCGCGGTCCACCCGGTACGCATCGTGCATCCCGCGAGGGCCGTCGATGCTGATCCCGACGAGGAAGTCGTGCTCCCTGAAGAAGCCAGCGAGCTCGTCGTCGATGAGCGTCCCGTTCGTCTGGATCGTGTACTCGACCGTCATCCCGGGGCGGCGGTACCTCTCCACGTGCTCGATCGAACGACGGAAGAAGTCGACGCCCATGAGCGTCGGCTCGCCGCCCTGCCAGGCGATCGTCACGTGCGGGACACGCTGGGCCTCGATGAGCTGCCGGATGTACGTCTCGAGCAGCTCGTCCGCCATCCGGAAGCGGCTGCCCGGGTAGAGCATCTCCTTGGAGAGGAAGAAGCAGTACGCGCAGTCGAGGTTGCACGTGGCGCCCGTCGGCTTCGCGAGCAGGTGGAACGCCGGAGGACCGATGAGGGCAGCTCGGCCGGCGAGGGTCCGCGGATCGGCGCGGGCCGACGGACCGGTGAGCGTGACCGGGTCGGCGGGGACCGCGACCGGTCGGGGCGCGTCCGCGTCAGACAAGGCCGGTCACGCCCTTCCCGACGAGGAGGAGCCCGAAGCCGATGAGCACGACCGCCATGATCGCCTTGTTGCGGGCGACGAGCGAGACCTTCCACCGCTCGAGGACCGGGCCTGCGCGGTCGCCGAGCGCCACGGCGACGACGAGCGGCGTCGCGACGCTCACGCTGGCTACGACGAGGTACGCGGCCAGCGCCACGGCCGACCCAGCGGTGGACACCGTGGGCTCCGAGATCGCGGTGGCGGCCGCGAGCGTGAGGACCAGGTTCTTGGGCTTCGCGACCGCGAGGAGTGCGCCCAGGCCGAGCGCGCGCGCTGGCGTGGCGGCGTCCACCGCCGTCATCCACCCCGGGGTGGGCTCGTCGTCGCCCGGCGCCGGTCGGCCGCGCCACCGGAGGATGCCGAAGACGAGCAGCACGACCCCGAGCGCGAGGGCGATGACCGCGACGATCCGCGTCGGGTCCGCCGCGTCCCCGATGCCGAGCGCGCCCTCCACGGCGACCGCGACGCCCCCGACCACGGCGAGGGCGAGGACCCACCCCGCGACGAAGAGGGACGCCTTGGCCCGCCCGCCGGGAGAGACGAGCAGGAGGATCGCGGCGATCACGGCGACGGGGCTGATGGCGACGCCGATGCCCAGGAGAACGAGCTTCGCGACCACCTCGATGAGCACGGGCAACCTCCTTGCGCGGCCGACGGGTCAGCGCTGGTCGACGGGAAGCGATGCCCGCATCGCGGCGATCTCGGCCCGGAGGCTCGCGAGCTCGGTGACGATCGCCCCGGCGGATCCGGGATCGACGGCCGTCGCGTCAGTGCCTGGCTCGTCAGGAGTCGACGGCGCGACCAGCAGACTCGCGAGGATGCTCGCGAGGGCGCCGATGATCCCGACACCGGCGAACATGACGAACACGCCGGTGATCCGGCCCAGGGCGGTCACGGGGAAGAAGTCGCCGTAGCCCACGGTGGTGATCGTCACGATTGCCCACCAGAGGGCATCGCCCCCGGTGGTGATGTTGGCACCCGGCGCCCTGCTCTCGAACTGGAGCACGAGGATGCTCGCCACCGAGAGGACCATCCCGCCGAGCAGGATCGTGATGAAGGTCGCGTACTGGCCGCGGTTCTTCAGCACGTCCGCCACGAGCTGCTTCTTGCTGTCGCCCTGCAGCAGGTGGGCGATCCGGTACAGCCGACTCAGGCGGGCAAGACGGAGGAGGGCGCCGAACTGCATGAAGCTGAAGCTCGGGATGGACCCCAGCAGATCGAGCCAGCCGCGCGCAGAGATGAAGTACGCCCGCTTCGGCCGTGAGGCTGCCATGTTCATCGCGAAGTCGATGAGGAAGACGATGCAGATCGCGTTGTCGTAGAGGTTCACGAGGGCGCGCGTGTCGGGGTCGAGCGGCAGGAACAGGACGACCATGAGCACGAGCGAGTAGATCGTCAGGACCAGGATGAAGATGTTGTAGGCGTTACCGGGCTTGCGCATCACCGGTGCCTGGGCGGTCATCCTCGCTGGTCCCTCCTCATGCGCCGCCCTCCGCGGCCACACGGCAATCCTACCGGCCGGCCGGGGCCGAGGAGTGGTGCGGCGCGGCTCGAGGAGGCGAGGCGCGCCCGAGGCGCGTCGTCAGCCCTGTGCCGGCATCGACACTCGCCCGGCGTCGATCGCGGCGAGATACGCCGCGTGGTCGCGCTCGTTCACGTCCGCGTAGGCCTCCGCGAAGTCGGCGATCGCACCGTCGAACGTGTCGCCCGTGCCGAGGTATGCCGAGATCGCGACCGCGTCCCCGCTCCGGGCGTGCGCCCGTGCGAGGGCCCAGCCGCAGATGCCGCCGTAGAAGCTCATGCCCGGGGGCTGGAGGATGGCCGTATCGACGGAACCCTTCATGTCCCACAGCTGCCGGATGTAGAAGTCGCGGCCGCCGGGCCCCCGTGTCCAGCCGAGGAACAGGTCCGGCGTCGCCTGCATCGTCCGCTGGCCGACGACGACGCGCTCCGCGTGGCTCGCGTGCCGGCTGGGTGCGAGGTGCGGCGCCAGGACCGAGGCGGTCGCCTCCTTCGCCTGGAGGATGAGCGGGTCGTCCTCGTCGCGGCCCTCGAGGACGACGATGAAGCAGCGGGTCCCGACGCTCCCGACGCCGACGACCTTGAGCGCGAAGTCGACGAACCGGTAGCGCTCGAGGAACTCGCGCCGGCTCTCCATCATCGAGGCCCGATAGTCGGTGAACACGTTCTCGAGCGCGGCGGGGCCGACGGCATCGGCCACGTGCGTGACCACCGGCGGATCGTCGAGGATGACCCGCCGCCCGTCGACGACCCCGGTGAGCGACTCGAACGCGCGCATGCCGTCGCGCTGGCGGGCTTTCGTGAAGACCGACTCGAGGCGGGTGCGTCGTGCGGTCGAGCCGCGGCCACGCAGCATGCCGGTCGCCTCGGCCACCGCACGGATGTCCGCGTCGGTGATCGCCGCGTACCAGACCTCGAGGAGGCGCATGCGGGCGTAGCGGGCCATCCACTCGCGGTAGCTGCGGACGGAGGCCATCGTCGCTTCGCGGATCCTCACGACGCTGAACCCGTTCGCGCGTCCGGCGATGACGACGCTCGCCGCGAGGCGCTTCACGTCCCATTCCCACGGCCCGGGGAGCGTCTCGTCGAAGTCGTTCGCGTCGAAGACGAGCGTCCGCTCCGGGGAGGCGAACAGGCCGAAGTTGCTCAGGTGGGCGTCGCCGCTCGCCTGGACCTCGATCTCGGTCCGGGGCGTGTCGGCGAGGTCGAACGCCATGACGGCGGGTGTGCCGCGGTAGTAGGCGAAGGGGGACGCCGCCATCCGCTCGTGGCGGAGCGGCACGAGATCCGGCAGGCGATCCGCCTCCTGCGCCTCGAGGATCGCGATCGGGTCTCGGCCCGGCCGCGGCGTGAACCCGGC
>JBAWVU010000245.1:0-4505 GCA_037147135.1 Chloroflexota bacterium | reverse complement strand
CTCGTCTGGGACGACCAGATGTTCCGCCTCTACGGGATCTCGCGGGAGCAGTTCACCGGCGCCTACGACGCCTGGAAGGCGGGGGTCCACCCGGACGACCGGGAGCGATGCGACGCCGAGGTCGCGGCGGCGCTGCGCGGCGAGCGCGAGTTCGAAACCGAGTTCCGCGTGGTCTGGCCGGACGGGACCGTCCGCGACATCCGCGCCCTCGCCAGCGTGTTGCGCGACACCGCGGGCGCGCCGCTGCGCATGATCGGCACCAACTGGGACATCACCGAGCCAAAGGCCGCCGGGGCAGCCTTCGAGCGAAGCCTGGTCGACCTCCGCGAGGCGCAGCGGATCGCGCACGTGGGCAGCTGGTCATGGGATGCGGCGCCCGACGCCGTCACGTGGTCGGTCGAGCTGTTCCACATCTTCGGCCTCGCGCCGTCCGCGACCGCCCCGTCGTTCGCCGAGCACCTGGTGATGTACACGGAGGAGTCGCGCGGGCGGCTCGTCGCCGACGTCTCGCGGGCGATGGAGACGGGAGAGGGCTTCGAGGCGCAGGTCGAGATCGTGCGGCCCGACGGGACGAAGCGCCTCGGGGTCTCCCACGGCGAGGCGGTGCGGGACGCGAACGGAGTGATCGTCGGGCTGCGCGGGACGGTCGCCGACCTCACGGAGCTGCGGGGAGCAGAGGCACGCGCCGACCGGGCACAGCGCGCCGAGATGGTCGGTCGCCTCGCGGGCGGCGTCGCGCACGACTTCAACAACCTGCTCGCTGTCATCAACGGACACGCCGAGTTCCTCGCCGACAGCATCCCCGCGGACGATCCGCGGCGCGAGGACGTGGACGCGATCCACGCGACGGGGGCGCGGGCCGCGGCGCTCGCCCGTCAGCTCCTCGCGTTCGGCCGCCGCCAGACCCTCCGGCCGTCGATCGTCGACATCGACGATGTCGTCGACGCGCTCGCCCCGATGCTCCGAAGCATCGTCGGCGACGATGTCGAGCTCGTCGTCCCCCGCGACCACCCAGTCGGACACGTCCGGGTGGACCGGGCCGAGCTGGAGCAGGCGATCGTCAACCTCGTCCTCAACGCCCGGGACGCGATGCCCGGTGGCGGCAGGGTGACGATCGCGACATCGGACATCGCGGTCGACGTCGGCGATCCATGGCTGCGGCCGCCCGCGGTCCCCGGCGACTACGTCCGCCTCACCGTGGCCGACACCGGGACCGGGATGGACGCCGAGACGCTCAGCCACGTCTTCGAGCCCTTCTACACGACGAAACTGCGCGACAAGGGCACCGGGCTCGGGCTCTCGAGCGTCGAGGGTGCCATCGCGCAGTCGGGTGGCTTCGTCACCGTCGAGAGCGAGCTGGGAAGGGGATCCTCGTTCTCGATCCACCTCCCGCGGGCTTTCGGGGAGCCCGTGACCGCCCCGCCCTCCGTCTCGCGGTCGGCTCCCAGGGACGGTCGCGAGACGATCCTGCTCGTAGAGGACCAGCCCGGCGTCCGTGCGATCACGGCCCACACGCTGCGCGAGCTCGGGTACGCGGTCATCGACGCAAGCGATCCCACGGCGGCACTCGCGATGGCCGAGGCCGCGCCGAAGTCCTTCGACATCCTCGTCACCGACGTCATCATGCCGGGCGTCAGCGGCCGCGAGCTCGCCGACAGGCTCACCGCGCTGCACCCCGGCCTGCCGACCCTCTACATGTCCGGCTACTCCCCCGAGGAGGTCTTCGGCCCCGGGCTGCTCGATGAGGGGACCTCGTTCCTTGCCAAGCCGTTCGATCGCGCGGATCTCGCGGCGCGGGTCCGAGCGCTCATCGATCGCCGCGCGGCGGACGCCGGATAGCCGGAGTCCCGGCGCCGCCGCGGCGCGCGGCCTCGACGTTCCAGGCGGGGCTCGACGCGGGGCTCGACGCCGCTCTCCCGCGACGAACTCCCGACCGAACTCCCGACCCAACGGAAGCCCGCCGATCGCTCAGCGGGCTGTCTCGTGCTTGGAGTGTGGAGGCGACGAGCGGATTCGAACCGCTGAATAGAGGTTTTGCAGACCTCCCCCTTAGGCCACTTGGGTACGTCGCCCCGGTCCGATTCGTGCTTGTTGGAGTCCGTGTTCTCACGGTGGGGTCTCTCGGATAGACCCCCCCTAGTGGGGTCTATCTTCCCTCGGCAAGAAGGTTAGCACATCGATCACCTCGCCCTCGGCCTCGGCCTCGGCGATGACGTGGGCGTATATCCGGGCGGTGACCCCGCTGTTGGCGTGGCCGAGGATCTTCGCGACCACCGGAAGTGGGACCCCGGAGCCGATGAGCAAGGTCGCGCACCAGTGCCGCAGATCGTGCTGATGGATGGGCGCCATGCCGGCCGCCACGAGCGCCGCCTTGAACAGGGCGAGCGTCCACCCAGCGCTCGGGGGCTGCCCGGCGATCCTCGGGCTCTCGAACACGATCCCCGACTTCGGCTCGCCGATGTGGTGGTATCGCGCCCAGAGCACCCGCACGGCCTCGGCCGCCAGCGGCACGACCCGCTCCCCCGACTCCGTATTCGGGTCAGTCCAGCCGCGCACGAGCTTGTCGCTCTCGCCGTCGTAGATGCGGCTGTCGATCCTGCGGACCTGCATCTGTGCGTCGACAAGGTGGATGTCTCCCCAGTCCAGGCCGAGCGCCTCGCCGATCCGCAGGCCCGAGTAGAGCTGGAGCGCCCAGATGTCGCGGAGCGGGTGGTCGCGGATCGCGTCGAGCAGGCGGGCCGCCTCGCCGAACGAGACAGGGACGACCGCTCTGCTGTTGCCCTGCGGGAGCGCGACCTGGGCCGGGTTGATCGCGATCACGTCGTCTTCCACCGCGCGGGTGCAGGCCGCCGACAGGACGGTCCGGGTGTTGCGGACCGTGTTGATCGCCAACCCCGCCGCGAACATCGCATCGAAGATCCGCCGGACCTGGCGCGGGCGGAGGTCCCGGAGCTTCGTCTCGCCGATCGCCGGGATGATGTGGTTCTCTGCGATCCGCGTGTCGCGCTTGTGCGTCTGGTCGCGGAGCTGCCCCCGGCGTCCCGCGTAGTAGGCCCGGAGGTAGTCCGCCACGGTCGGGTCGTCGAGGTCGGCGTCGGCGGGGGAGCCGGACATCGCCCGGTCGCGCCGGGCGACAGCGACCGCGCGGGTCTTGCCCGAGCGCCGGAGACGCGTGCCGTTGCGGGTGACCTCGGCCACCCACAACCCGTCCGCCCGTTGATAGACGCTCCCCTCCCCCTTCGGTCGGCGGGCGGCCGTCGGCGGGGGCTTGTGGGCGGCCATGCCCCGATGATAGACCCCACCTCCGGCGGAGCAAGTCCGGCTCGATTCGCCGCAGGTACCGACCGATCCCTACCGGTCCGCGTTGTCCACGTCCGTGTCGTCCACGCGGCCACCCTCGGCCACGGCCACGGCCACGGCCTCACGCCGGGCAGCCCTGCGACCTTGCGCGTAGCCGACCCAATACACCTGCTCGTACCACACGACGGCGATGACGAGAGTGCCGATGAGGACGACCCAGAAGACGGGCAGACCCTGCTGGGTCGCCCCTTGGGCTATGAGCGCGAAGCCGATGGCCAGAAGGCCTGCCATCAAGAGCGGCCGTTGTTCGTAGTGCGCGCGCACTCCTGCACCTCCTTCTCCACGACAGGATAGGCGCGGGGTCGGCCCGGACGCTTCATGTTCGACAGCCGCCGGTTGCGCCCTGAGTAGCCCTATGTCAAGCCGCCTGGGCGCGGAGCACCTCCTGCAGCGCGCGATGGCGCGCAGGGTCGTAGGGGACGTGATCCTGCCAGCACCGCCAGGTGACGTACACCCAGGCCCGGGCGAGGATCCGGGCTGCGTGCGGATGCGTCTTCTTCCGCTCGATCGCCCGCCGGTACACGTCGGCCGCCCGGGCGGTCGCGAAGCGGTTGTCCTCGGCGAAGTCGATGAGGGCATCGCGGAGCTTCTTGCCGCACGCGTACCGGAACGTCACCGAGAGGTGCTGCCCCGCCTGCCGGGTGGACGGGGCGGCCCCCGCGAGACACGCGAGCGATCCGGCCCTCGAGGTCGGCCACCTGCCCGCGGACGGCGAGCAGGGCCCGGACGAAGGCGAGCGTGACCGCCGCCCGGACCTCGGCCTCCGGGCCGGTGAGCCCCGAGCGGCGCGACCGCGAGCCGTCGGCACAGCTCGTCCGCGCTCGTGCGACCCGGGTACCCCTCGGCGCGGAGCCAGGCCGCCATCCGCTTCGGGCCGAGCCAGGCGGCCTTCGCCGCCGAGGGGAAGCGGAGGAGGAACCGCAGGGCGATCGGCGAGTCGAGGTCGGCGAAGAGGCCGACCGCGCCCGGGAAGACGAGCTCGAGATGCGCGGTCAGCTGCTGGGTCAGCCGGCCCCGTGTCCCCACGAGGTCCTTGCGGGCCCGCACGCTCGTCCGCAGCGTCACCGTCTCCGGGCTGTCGGGCACGATCGGCAGGCCGGGGCGCAGCGCGGTCAGCCGCTCGGCGAGCTCGCGACCGTTCATGC
>JBAWVU010000244.1:0-4514 GCA_037147135.1 Chloroflexota bacterium | reverse complement strand
CGGTGGGGGCGCGGCGGTCCTCCGCTCAGACCCGCCCGACGAGTGCCTCTCCCATGAGGTCGATCATCGCGAGGTCGGTCGGCGCGAAGTCCTGGAGCATGACCCGCTCGACCCCGGCGTCGGCGAACCGGCGGATCGCGTCGCGGGCCTCCTGCGGCGTCCCCATGACCCACCGCGGGCGCCGCTTCCCGAGCCAGTCGCGGGCCGTCTCGCCGGCGCCGATGGCCTCGACGAGCGCCTCCGTGCGTCGCTCCACCTCCTCGCGGTCGCGCCCGATGACTACACCGGCCATCGCCGAGCGACGAAGCGTCGCGGGGTCGCGGCCGATCGCGCGGCATGCGTCGTCGAGCCGGGCGAGCTTCTCGGCGGCCGCCTCGGGCCTGGTGGAGACGAGGTTGAACTCGTCCGCCCACCGGGCCGCGATCCGGAGGCCACGCGGGCTCCCCTCCCCGCCGACGATGATCGGTGGCATCGGATCGGGATTCGCGCGGAAGAGGGCGTCCTCCACAAGGTAGTGCGCGCCTTCGAACGACCAGCCGTCGGGGCCTTCAAGGAGGCCGCGGACGATCGCGAGCTGCTCCTCGAGGATGTCGGCGCGCTCCGCGATGGACGGGAACGGGAACCCGTGGCGACGGTGCTCGTCGTCGTGCCAGCCGGCGCCCATCCCGAGCTCCAGGCGGCCGCCGCTCATCTCCTGGACCGTCGCGGCAAGCTTGGCGAGATTGCCGGGATGCCGGAACGTCACCGGAGACATGAGGACCCCGAGGCCGATCCGGCCGGTGTCGCGGGCGAGCCCGCCGAGGACCGCCCACGCATCGGTCGTCGCGCTGCCGGAGGCACCCGGGAAGCTCTCGTAGTGGTCCGAACGGAAGAGCGTCTCGAGACCCGCCGCCTCCGCGTGCCGGGCGATCTCGAGCTGGTCCGCGTAGGAGAGCCCCATCTGGGGCTCGATCATGAGCGCGAGACGCACGTTGACCTCCGGGTGGACGATGGGTCGGCGCGACCGAGGAGACCGCGGGCGGCGCCGACGAGACCGCGGTCGGCGACGAAGGAGCTGCCCGCGGGAGCCGGGTCGCCGACGCCACGGACCGCGCACCGACGACGATACCGCGCGCCGGGTCGCGCTGGGTCGGCCGCCGTCACGTACCGCGCGCCGGCCCCCGCGGGCCGCGCACGCTTGCCGCTCCCGGCCGGCACCAGGTCGCACGATATACTTCAGGTTGACGCAATCATTCAGGCCACCTATCATGCCTGCTCGTGACCCAGGACGCGTCCCGGCCCGCCGCCCCCCCGCCCGACATGCCGTCGACGGCGGCCGACCTGCATGCCGCGGCTTCCGACGCGGCCCTCCGTGAGGCTCTGAGCGACGGCCTGGCGCGGACGCTCGCTCGGCGACGGGTCGACCACGTGAGTGGCCTGGTCCACGACGGCGTGAGCACGGCGCAGCTGTGGGTCCTCATGAAGCTGCGGTATCACGGCGACCTGTCGATCAGCGGCCTGGCCGAGCTGCTCGGGCTCGGGCTGCCGAACGTCACGGGGCTCGTTGACAGGCTCGAGGAACGTCGTCTCGTCGAGCGACGCCGCGATCCGGACGACCGGCGGGTCGTGCACGTCACCCTGACGACGGCCGGTCGCCGGATCCCCGACGAGATGGAAGGCCTGCAGCGCGACGTCCTCGGACGCGTGGTGCGGGCGATGGACCGCGAGACGCTGGAGCGATGCCTCGCGGTCGTACGCGAGGTCGAGACGGAGGCCGGCCCGGTGCCGGTCGACCGGCGCTGTGCGGCCTTGGCCGCGCGCGACGAGAGAGGCTGAGGACGCGATGACGGAAGAGAGAGCGGCCGCGACCGACGCCGCGGGCGGGTCGAGCGGAGGCGGCTACTCGAGCCACGGCTGGCGGCCGGCGATCGAGATCTCGCACCGCGCCCGCATGGAGGTCCTCGGCGCGGTCCTCCTCGCCCTGCTGCTCGGGGCGCTCGACCAGACGATCGTCGGGACCGCGCTGCCGACGATCGTGACCGACCTGCACGGGAATGACCTCTACACGTGGGTCGTCACCATCTACCTCCTTACCAGCACGATCTCCGTCCCGTTCTACGGGAAGCTCTCCGACATCTTCGGACGGAGGCCGCTCCTCCTCATCGGGATCACGATCTTCCTCGTCGGGTCGGCGCTCTCCGGCCTGTCGCAGACGATGGAGCAGCTCATCCTCTTCCGCGGCATCCAGGGCCTCGGTGCCGGCGCACTCTTCCCGATCAGCCTCGCGGTCATCGGCGACCTCTTCAGCCCTCAGGAGCGAGGCAAGTACCAGGGGCTGTTCGGCGCGGTCTTCGGCGTCTCCGCGCTCGTCGGCCCGGCGCTCGGCGGGTTCATCACGGACACGTTCAGCTGGCACTGGATCTTCTACATCAACATCCCGCTCGGACTCATCTCCCTGTTCTTCATCGCGCGCCTGCTGCCGACGGTGAAGCGAGCGGGCGCGACCCGGACGTTCGACGTCCTCGGCGCCGCGGTCTTCATCGCCGCGGTGGTCCCCTTCCTCGTCGGCCTCACGAACAAGCAGTCGGGCGAGTGGACCGACCCGACCGTCGGCGGCTTCATCGTCTTCGGGCTCGTCGCGTTCCTCGTCTTCCTCGCCATCGAGTACCGCGCGAAGGAGCCGCTCGTCCCGCTCGACCTCTGGCGCGACCGGACGTACGCCGGCTCGATCGTCGCGACGTTCTTCGCGGCGTTCGGGTTCTTCGCGGCCACCATCTTCCTGCCGCGCTTCTACCAGGTCGTCCGGGGCGAGAGCGCGATGATGAGCGGCTACGAGCTGTTCCCGCTCCTCATCGGCGTCATCGCGTCGAGCATCATCTCCGGCCAGATCATCTCGCGGACCGGGAAGTACAAGGTCCTCATCACCGGGTCGATGGTCCTCATGATCGTGGGCTCGTTCCTGTTGACGCACATGACATCGACGACCGACGTGTGGGTCATCCGGGCGTGGATGCTCGTCCTCGGGATCGGGATCGGACCGACGCTCGCGGCGTTCACGATCGTCGTGCAGAACGCGGTCCCCTTCGCCAAGCTCGGGGTCGCGACGTCGAACCTCACGTTCTTCCGCCAGATCGGTGGCGTCGTCGGCCTCTCGATCGGCGGGGCGATCTTCGAGACCGTCCTGCGGAACGAGGTCCCGATCCAGCTCACCGGCGCCGGCGTGCCGCCGCAGGTCGTCGCCGGGTTCCAGGGCGGCGGCTTCGACGCGAACAATCTCGTCGGCGTCGGCGGGGATCTCGGGCAGTGGCTCCTCACGCAGGTGCCGGAGCAGTTCCGTCCGGCCATCCCGAACATCATCGACGGGATCCACGCGGCGATCACGCTCGCGATCGCCGACGTCTTCTGGCTGGGCGTGTTCGGCGGCGTGGCGGCGCTCGTCGCGGTCCTCTTCATCCGCGAGCTGCCGCTCCGGACGGCGACGCGGATCCCGACCACGGCGAAGGACGAGCTCGCCACGGAAGCGCTCGTCGCGGACGCCCCGCTCGACTTCGCATGAGCGACCCCGTCCGCGGCGACGGCGCCGGCCCGAGGCTCGCCGGGTCGGACCCGAGGCTGGAGCCACCGGGGACGAAGGCCGAGGCGCGCCGCGTCACGCGGACGCGTCGCCTCCGGTTCTGCGCGCTCCCCGTGATCGACAGGACGATCGAGGTGGCGCTCCCGCCCGAGGTCGCGTAGGCCCTCCGCTGGCCTCCCACGTGTCGCACGGGTGTCGGCCCGGGTAAGGAGCCTGAACCTTCAGGGATCCTTCAGGGAATGAGCCGAACGTCGGATCGACGGGCGGCCCGACCGGCACGCGCCCCGCGCCTGACGACCAGAGGAGAGGACACCCTCGATGGACACCGAGACCCAGCACCTGTACGGGCAGGAGGACGCGCCGGCCTGGCAGCCGGCTTCCTCGCCCGACCTCGCACCCACTCCATCGGCACCAGCCGTCGCCTCCGTCGCGGCGGCCCCGGCACTTGCCGTCACCCCACTCGCGGCGGTCCCGGCACCTCGACGTCGCGGGATGGCCGGCATCGCGCTCGCGATGGTCGGTGCGGCCGCGCTCGCATCCGGCGGCACGGTCGCAGCGCTCGGCGCGGCCGGAGCGCTCGACCACCAGGCGATCACCGTCGTCGCCGGGGAGGGGCAGGCGCGCGTCGCGAGCGTCGTGACGCCGGGCACCGGAGCTTCGGGGAGCTCTCCGGTGACCGCGTTCAGCGGCATCAACGACACCGTCGTGGCCGCCGCGGCGCGCGTGAGCCCGGCCGTCGTCACGATCGTCTCGTCGACGTCCGCGAGCACCGGCAGCTCCGGCAGCCAGCAGGTCGACCCGTTCGGCAACGGGCAGGACCCCTTCGGCCAGGGCCAGGATCCCACCGTCCCGGTCGTCCCGGGGCAGAACGGCGGCAGCGGCAGCGGCAGCGGCAGCGGCAGCGGCAGCGGCAGCGGCACGCAGAACCTGCAGCCCTACGGCATCCCGCAGGGCGAGACCC
>JBAWVU010000243.1:0-4520 GCA_037147135.1 Chloroflexota bacterium | reverse complement strand
TCCTACACGTGCCTCACGGCGCCGGCCGCCGCCGCCCGGATCGTCCAGGACGGGTTCACGCTGGGCGGGATCGTGCCCGCCAACGCTCTGCCGACCTGGATCGTGGCGTCCCAGGACCCGTTCCCGGGCGACGCGCGCGCCCTGGGCAGCCCGATCTCGCTCGTCCTCGAGGATCCGACGCTTCTGCCCGCCTGTACGCCGTAGGACGTCGCCTGCCCTGCTCCGTGGGGCGGCGCCATACTTTCTCCGCGGGGCCGCAGTCTGCGCGGCAAGGACCGCGTCAGCGCTCGCGATCCACCCAGAGGCCCAGGTCGACAGACGCGACGGCGACGAGCTCGCTGCTCTCGTGACGGTCCCTGAATGGGCGCGCGGCCGACCGGACCGGCGAGGATGGCCGCGCCTCCCAGCAGCCGCGATGCTCATCGCCGCCGAGCTGCGCGCGCCTCCGGTCGAGACCGCAGTAGGAGAGCTGGCCTGCCACGGCCCGACGGAGATGACGGCAGGACGCGCACGTCGTGCTGGACCTGCGACAGACCCAGCAGCGAGCCGTCTCTGCCTGGGGCGTCCCGCAATGAGGGCACCGCCACGCCGCCATGGCCGAGATGGTAGATGCTCGGCGCGCCGCGTGTCGACGTGTCTCGCACGCACCTGTTCGCGTCGCGCGTGGCCGTCGCTGATGTGCGCCGCGCGTGTCGGCCGTATCGTGTGGAGGCGGTCCGCGGGTCGTCCCGTCGCGGGACGCGCGTCGACGGCCGGGTGAGCCCGGCGGTCGACGGTCGCCCTTGAGCGTCCTGAGGCACTCGATGAGGTCGTTCCTCCTCCGGGCGGCGATCATCGCCGTCGCCATCGTCGTCGCGATGCAGCTCCTGCCCGACCTCGGCTTCCACGGCTCGATGTCCGACCTCGTCGTGGTCGCCGCCATCCTCGGTGCGATCAACGCCCTCGTGCGACCGGTCGTCCAGCTGCTTGCGCTGCCCGTCCGACTCGTCACCCTCGGGCTTGCGACGTTCATCGTGGACGCCGCCATGCTGCTGCTCGCCGCCTGGGTGGCCGGCCAGGTCGGGATCGCGTTCTCCGTCGGGGGATTCCCGCCCGACCTGTCGCTCCGTGCGGTCGGGGTGGCGATCGTCGGCTCGCTCATCGTGAGTGCCATCTCGACGGCGACGTCGCTCGTGGTCCCCGACTGAAGGCCTCACCGCGCGGCATGGCACGCCAGCGGCGCGGCTGGTCAGTCCGCGATCGTGAACGTGACCTTCGCGCTCGTGTCCCCGTACTCGTCCGTCGTCACGAGCGCCGTCGCGAGTGAGCTGCCTGCAGTCGCGCCCTTCGGGAGCGTCACCTTGTAGGTCGCCCGCCCGTCGCTCCCTGTCGTCACGTCCTTCGTCAGCGTCGGGATCCCCGGCACGCTGACGGAGAATGTCACGGCCACCCCCGGGAGGCGGTCGCCGTTCGGGTCGGTGACGGTCACGGTGAACAGGATGTCCTGCGGCAGGTCGGAGGCGTTGACCGTCCGGGCCGACGCGGCGATCTTCGCCTCGAGCGAGCCCTTCCCCTTGACCACCTCGAGCGACTCGGTCGACGAGTTGCCGGCCGGATCGGTCGCCTGGATCGTGATCGTGTTCGTCCCGCCCGTGATCCCGACCTTGACCTTGAAGGTCCCGTTCGCCTCGGCCGCGGCGCTGATCGATTGTCCGGTCGTCTCGTTGCGCGCAGTAAGGTCGCTGCGGCCCTGCGTGGTCCCGGTGATCGTCACGGTCGTGCCGTTCACGGTCGCGCCGTTCTCCGGGCTCTTGATGGAGATCGGCGGGGGCTTGAGATCGACGGCGACGTAGATCGGCGGTGAAGCGGGGCTCTCGCCGGCAGGTCCGACGATGCGGGCGGTGAGCACGTTCACGCCGACCTTGAGCGGGACCTTCTCGATCGAGAAGACGGTCGTCTCGCCGACCACGACCTCGGCGAGGTCGGCGGGGTCCTCGCCCTTGAGGCTCCCCGAGATGACGACCGTGTAGCCCGACCGGCCGGTCACCGAGGCGGGGACCGATCCCTGGAGGTCGATCGTCTCCTCGCTCGTGTACGTCGTGCCCGGAAGGGCGAAGGCGGGCGCGTCCGGAAGCGGGACGACGGACGGCGCAGGCGATTGCGTGGGCGCTGCCCCGATCATCCCTGCGAGCCCCGACCCGATGCCGGAGACCGCCCGACCCAGCAGGCCGGTCGCAGCGAGGAGGACCGCCCCTCCCAACGCGACGACGGCAAGCCCGAGGACGACCTTCACGAAGATCGGCAGACCGCCCGGCGACGGGGCCCGGCTGGGTCCGGGGCGCCACGCGCGACCGGAGATCGTCCCACGCGGCCGTGGGCCGATCGGCCGCGGCAGGCCCGTGGACGGGGGCCTGCGGCGGACCTGGGGTGGACGGGTCGACCTCCCGGACGTCATCGGTCGCATTCTCGCACGTCGCGCGACCCCTCCCGCGCGAATCCGTGGTGCGCGGAAGCACAATGATCGGGCGCGCGGGCGCGCGATGGTTGCCGAAGGGCGGTACTCTGAGGGTATCCGGCCTGGTACGGAAGTACCGGCCGAGTGGACGGACGGAGTGAGGGACGTGGAGCAGCGCGAGCGGGTGTCGGGTCGCCACGGTGGCGTTGGCTCGACGCGCGCGCCGGAGCCGATCCGCATCGGCGGCGAGGGCGGCGTCGCGACCGCGCCACGCCCGCGGCAGGCGTTCGGCATGCCGAACCTCCGTCGCAATGTCTGCCCGCACTTCTTCATAACCGGCGCACGGGGCGCACTTCCCATCCAGGCGCCCCATCTCCTCAAGGCGCTCATCCGGCAGTCGACGACGGTCTCCCGGTGCCAGCTCCGGGGCGGCGTCCACCTCTCCGAGGACTACGTTGGCGACGTCTGCATGAGCGCCCGGTTCAACCAGTGCGTCTTCTACGAGGAAGAGCTGACTCGTCGACCGTGAGCCGGTCGCTCATGGATCGGGCGATGTTGAGCCGGTCGGGCCGCCACCTGGTGCGCGACTCCCGACGTGCATGGCGCCCGGCGTGACGCTCACGTACGAGCAGGCACTCGACGAGCTCCAGCGCCGCGGTCGGTTCGGCGTCCGGCTCGGTCTCGGGAGGACGCGGGCGCTCCTCCGCGGCCTGGGGGACCCGGAACGCTCGATCCGTGGCGCCCTCATCGGCGGCACGAACGGGAAGGGGAGCGTCGTGGCGCTCGTGGGAAGCGTCCTGCGCGAGGCCGGGCTGCGGGCAGGGGAGACTCCGAAACCCCATCTCGTCACCTATCGCGAGCGCCTCCGCATCGGTGGCCGGCTGGTCGACGCCGCCACGTTCGCGCGGCTCGTCGAGGAGTCGCTCCCCGTCGCCGACCGCGTCGCCCGGCGTCTCGGCGAACCGACCGAGTTCGAGCTCCTCACGGCCCTCGCGTTCCGGTGGTTCGCCGACGAGCGGGTCGACCTCGCGCTCGTCGAGGTGGGGCTGGGCGGGCGCCTCGACGCGACGCACGCGTGGGACGGCGGGGTAGCCGCGATCGTCAACGTCGATCTCGATCACACGGAGTATCTCGGGCCGACCGTGGAGGCGATCGCCCGCGAGAAGGCGGCGATCGTCATGCGCGGAGACCTGGCGGTGACGGGAGCGACGGGCGCCGCGCTCGCGGCCGTTCGGCGTCGGGCCCGGCGCGTCGGGGCGCCGCTCACGGTCGTCGGCGCCGCCCCGCTCCGCGGTCTCGACCGCGACGGGATCCTCGTGGATCTGCCGCGCCTCGGCGACACCCGCGTGGGGCTGCGCGGCCGCCACCAGGCGGCGAATGTCGCGGTGGCCGATGCGATCCTCGACGCGCTCGAGGCCGCGGGGACGGCGGTCGTCCCGGACGACGCGCGACGTCGTGGCTACGCGGCCGCGACGTGGCCCGGACGCCTCGAGCTCGTGCGGGCGGAGGCCCGTGGGGCCGCGACGGACGTGCTCCTCGACGGCGCCCACAACCCCGCCGGGGCTGCCGTGCTCGCCGACGCGCTCGACGACCTCAGGCGGTTCCTCGTCGGGGGTGCCGATCGGCCGCGCCCCTCCCCGGTCACCCTCCTCACCGCGATGATGGGCGATAAGGACGTCCGCGGCGTCGTCGAGCCGCTCGCCGCGACCCGCTCGCTCGCCGGAGGGCGGGTCGTCTGCACGGAGCTCCCGGAGCCGCGTGCCCTGGCCGCCGCCACGCTCGCGGCGGCCTGGAACGCGGCCGGCGCGCCGGTGACGGTGCTCGTGGAGCCCGACTGGCGGACGGCCCTGGACCTCGCCCTGCGTGAGGCACCGGGTCCGGTCGTCGTCGCCGGCTCGCTCTACCTCGTCGGGGCGGTCCGCTCGATCCTCGTCGACGACCCGCAGCTGCTCGACCCCGGAGACTCCCCCGCGCGACAATGGCGCGGATGACCCGACACGATCCCGGCCGCGAGCCTTCCAGCCCCGAACCCTCTGGCCCCGCGTCTCCCGGGTCCGAGCCTTCCGGCTCCGCCGGCGATCTCCCC
>JBAWVU010000242.1:0-4524 GCA_037147135.1 Chloroflexota bacterium | reverse complement strand
CGAGGACGGTGGCGCCGGGGATCGCCGTCGACCGGAGCTGCGCCAGGTAGCCGATCGCCGAGCCGCTCCCGATCGCGAGCCGCCCGTCGAGGGGCGGGATCTCGCCGGCGATCGTCCGCAGCAGGGTCGTCTTCCCGGCCCCGTTGGGACCCACGATCCCGACCCGGTCCCCCCGGCGCGCCTCGAGGAACGGCGCCGTCGCGACCTCGACGCGGCCGCCGTCGACGAAGCGGCCGATGACGAGCTCCTCGGCGCGGATGACCGTCTCCGCCGAGCGCGTCGGACCGCCCCCGAGGAAGGCCCGGTCGGAGAGCCGCATCGACGCGCCGGAGCGGGGCACCTCGATCCGGTCGAGCCGTTCCAGTCGGGCCTCGTGCTCGTGCATCTTCCCGTGCTTGCGATGGCTCCGGTAGCGCTGGATCAGCACCTGCTCGTGGGCGATCTCGGTCTCGCGCGTCTCGGCCTCCCGCCGAAGCCGCGCGTCGCGCTCCTCCCGGTGCCGTGCATACGTCGAGTAGTCGCCGCGGAACGCCGCCAGGTGCCGGTCGCGAAGCTCCCAGATCCGTCCCACGGTGCCATCGAGGAACGCCCGGTCGTGTGACGCGACGAGGAGCGCGCCCGCCCGCCGGCGAAGCTCCTCCTCCAGCCACTCGAGGGCGGCGAGGTCGAGGTGGTTCGTGGGCTCGTCGAGGAGCAGCAGGTCGGGCGCCGAGATGAGGAGCCGGGCCAGCGCCGCACGCGTCTGCTCGCCGCCGGAGAGGGTCATCGGGGAGCGCTCCCAGGCCTCTCGCGGGAAGCCGAGCCCGGTGAGCGTGGAGTCGACGCGCTGGTCGAGCGAGTAGCCGCCGTGCACCTCGAAGCGGTGCTGGAGATCGGCGTAGTGGGCGTCGAGGGTCCGGCCCGCGTGCTCGATCTCCGCGAGCTCACGCTCGATGCGCTCGAGCTCGGAGGCGCCGTGGCGCACCGCGGCCCGCAGGTCGGGCGCGGCGGCGAAGCTCTCGTCGAGGTTCGCCTCCTGGCGCAGGAACCCGATCGCCAGCCCCCGCTTGCGACCGACCTCGCCACGGTCGGGCTCGTCCATCCCGGCGACGATACGGAGAAGCGTCGTCTTCCCGGCCCCGTTCGGGCCCACGACCCCGACGCGCTCCCCGGCCGCGATCGCCGCGTCGACGCGGTCGAGGATGACGAAGGTGCCGATCTCGCGGACGACGCCGGAGAGGCGGACGAGCGACACGGGACCTCCGTGGACACCCCGGCAAGCCCGCGGCCGGGACTACGCTGACGACGGCTGGCGCACGTGCCCACGACCGGCTCCAGGCGGGGACAGCGTCATGGACCATGATGGGGGCGAGGGCGGCCACGTGCAGGCCTCGCTCTTCCCGATGAGCGCGGTCTGCGGCGGCCATCCCGACTTACGAGATGGAGTGGACGTTCGCCGAGCGGGACGTGAAGGGGCGGGTCGACTTCACGCCCACGTCCGTCCTCGAGACCGACGACATGCTCAAGGATGCGAAGGTCCCCGGGTGGGCGGAGGGCATCATCGGCGCGGTCGCTGCGCAGCCGGTCTACTTCCGTCTCGATTCGACCTACGAGGGCGAGATCGACTTCGGCGGTGACGTGGTGACGATCTCGGGCGAGACGATCATCGAGTACATGGTCTTCACGCAGCGTCGCGGCCAGGTGCCCGCGGAGACCGCGTACCGCCACTTCCTCCATCCGCCGGCGCTCGCGCGGCTGCACGGCGAGGGGTAGCTCAGCCGCGGCCTCCCGCCTGGGGGTCACCGTCCGCGCCGACGTCCCGGGACGAGGACGGCCCGACGCCCCGGGCCGGTGCCGAGGAAGCTCCGGCGCCTCGCGCCGTGGCACGCCGCGTCGCAGCCGCCTGCCGCGTCCGCTCTGCACGGACGCGAGCGGCGGCGCGTGCCGCCTCCTCCGGTGCAAGGCCCAGCGCACCCTCTGCCGCGAGCTCGGTCCAGCGTGGACCGCGGCGGCCGGCGGTCGCGCCCTTCGGCGGGCCTGCGGCCCCGGCCCCGGCTCCCGTGCCCTTCGGCCGGCCCGCGGCCTGCAGCGCGTGGGACCGCTCGCGCGCGGCGCCGGCCGCGAGGATGCGTGCGGCCGCGGGGCGGTCGGCCGCGGGGAGCCGCTGGCAGTGCGAGCAGAAATGGGTCGCGCGCTGCCCGAGGACGATCCGCCGGATCGGGCGGCCGCAGCGCCGGCACGGCTCGCCCTCGCGCTGGTAGACATCGAGGCGCTCCTGCATCGACCCGTCGCCACCCGGTGCCGTGTAGTCGTCGATCGAGCTGCCGCGGCGCTCGACGGCCTCCGCGAGGACCGTCCGCAGCTCGCGGTGGAGACGGTGCTCGTCATCCGGACGGAGCGTCGCCGCGGTCCGGAGCGGATGCAGCCGCGCCCGCCAGAGCGCCTCGTCCGCGTAGATGTTCCCGACCCCTGCGAGGAACGCCTGGTCGGTGAGCAGCGACTTGAGCCGGCCACGCCTGGCGCGGATGCGCGACCTGAACTCGGCGAGCGTGAACGACGGGTCGAGCGGCTCGGGCCCGAGGCCGGCGAGCGGGCTCACACCGCCCTCGTCCGTCTCGAGGTCGCCGACCTCGGTGCGCGTGTACAGCCCGACCCGCCCGAACTTCCGGATGTCGCGGAAGCGGACCTCCCGTCCGTCGTCGAGGTCGAGGACGAGGTGGACGTGGCGGTCTGTCGGCGTCTCGGGCGTCACCACGAAGAGCTGCCCGGTCATCTTCAGGTGGATGGTGAGCGCCCGGTCGCCGGAGAGCTCGACGACGACGCGCTTCCCGCGCCGCCCGACGGCCTCGACGACCCGGCCGGAGACCGCGGCGGCGAACGCGTCGGGATCGTGCGTCGCGATCGTCGACGGCCAGTCGCACGACGCGCCGACGATCGTCGCGCCGACGACGAGCGCGCGGAGGTCACGCGCGACGGTCTCGACCTCGGGGAGCTCCGGCACGATCCCGTCCTCCCGTCAGTCGGGCGGGCCGGCGGCCTCGGCCGCGACAGCCCTCGCGCCGCCCGCCCCGGCCGCGGCGTCGGTTTCTGCCGCGGCGTCGGTCGCCTCGGCGCCCGTGTCCACGTCCCAGGGACGGCCCACGCCGATCACGGTCATCTCCTCCCAGTCATCGCCGACCTTCACGTCGACGTCGAGCGGGACGTCGAGCGGGAGCGCGGTCTCCATCGTCTCCCGGACGACCGGGACGATCGCGTCGAGCTCGTCCCGCGGCACCTCGAGGAGGAGCTCGTCGTGGACCTGGAGGAGGAGGCGGCTCGCGAACCCGCCGTCCCGGAGCCGCCGGTCGAGCCGGATCATCGCGATCTTGATGATGTCGGCGGCGGTGCCCTGGATCGGCATGTTGATCGCCATCCGCTCTCCGGCCTGCCGAAGATTGGGGTTCGACGCGCGCAGCTCGGGGATCTCACGCCGCCGTCCGAGGAGCGTCGTAACGTACCCCTGCTGCGCCGCGACCTCGCGGATATGGAGCATGTACTGGCTGATCCCGGAATACGTCGCGAAGTACCGGTCGATGAACGCCTTCGCCTCCTCGCGCGGGATGTTCGCCCGCGTCGAGAGGCCGTAGTCGCTCATCCCGTACGCGATGCCGAAGTTCACCATCTTGGCCATCGCGCGCTCGTCCTTCGTGATCGCGGACTCCTCCTTGTGGAGGACGAGCGCGGCGGTCCGCCGGTGTATGTCGACGCCCGCGGCGAACGCCTCGCGGAGGTGCGCGTCGCCCGAGACGTGGGCGAGGATCCGCAGCTCGATCTGCGAGTAGTCCGCCGCGAGGAGGACCAGCCCCGGGTCGCCCGCGACGAACGCGCGCCGGATGCGGCGCCCGAGGTCGGTCCGGATCGGGATGTTCTGGAGGTTCGGGTCGGACGACGAAAGCCGGCCGGTGGCCGCCACCGCCTGGTGGAACGTCGTGTGGAGGCGGCCGTCGAGCGGCGAGACGAGCGTCGGGAGCGCCTGAACGTACGTGCTCCGCAGCTTGCTGTACATGCGCCAGTCAAGGAGGGCTCCCACCATCGGGTGGACGCCCCGGAGCTCCTCGAGCACGGACGCGTCGGTCGAGTACCCGGTCTTGGTCTTCTTCCCCTTCGGAAGGCCCAGCTCGAAGAAGAGGATCTGCTGCAGCTGCTTCGGGCTCGCGAGATCGAACTGGTGGCCGACGGAGGCGAAGACCTCGTCCTGGAGCCGGCCGAGCTCCGCGCCGAACTCGGCGTCGAGGGCCGCGAGCGCGTCGAGGTCGAGCGCGACGCCGGTCGCCTCCATCCGCCCGAGGATCGGGACGAGCGGGAGCTCGATCTCGCGGTAGAGCCGGTCGAGATCCTCCGCGACGAGGGCATCGGCAAGCGGATCCCGCACCGCGAGGACGGCGAGCGCCTCGAGGCCGGCGCGGTGCGGCGGGACGAGCGATGCCGCCGGGGGCGGGAGGACGAGCCCAAGCCGCTCGAGCGCGACGTCGTCGATCGCCTGGCTGCGCAGGGAGGCATTGAGGA
>JBAWVU010000241.1:0-4548 GCA_037147135.1 Chloroflexota bacterium | reverse complement strand
TGCCATCGTCTACTCGATGATGCTGGTGACGGCGCCGGCGCCAACGGTCCGGCCACCCTCGCGGATGGCGAATCGCTGGCCGACCTCGAGCGCGATCGGGGTGATGAGCTCGACGCTCATGTCGACGTTGTCGCCGGGCATCGTCATCTCGACGCCCTCGGGCAGTCCGATCGCACCGGTGACGTCGGTCGTCCGGAGGTAGAACTGCGGGCGGTAGCCGTTGTAGAACGGCGTGTGCCGGCCGCCCTCCTCCTTGGTGAGGACGTAGACGCGGGCGATGAACTTCGTGTGGGGCTTGACCGAGCCCGCCTTCGCGAGGACCTGGCCGCGCTCGATGTCGTCGCGCTCGATGCCCCGGAGGAGGCAGCCGACGTTATCCCCGGCCTGGCCCTGGTCGAGGAGCTTCTTGAACATCTCGACGCCGGTGACGACGACCTTGCGGGTCGCGTGGATGCCGACGATCTCGACGTCCTCGCCGACCTTCACGACGCCGCGCTCGATGCGCCCGGTCGCGACCGTGCCACGGCCCTTGATGCCGAAGACATCCTCGACCGGCATGAGGAACGGCTTGTCGACCGCTCGCTCGGGCGTGGGGATGTAGGAGTCGACCGCGTCGAGGAGCTCCTGGATCGGCGCATAGGCGGGATCGTCGATGCCACCGGTGGCCTCGAGGGCCTTGAGCGCCGAGCCGCGGATGACGGGGAGCTCGTCCCCGGGGAAGCCCTGCTTGGTGAGGAGCTCGCGGACCTCGAGCTCGACGAGGTCGAGGAGCTCGGGATCGTCGACGGCGTCGACCTTGTTGAGGAAGACGACGATGTACGGGACCTCCACCTGGCGGGCGAGGAGGATGTGCTCGCGGGTCTGGGGCATCGGGCCGTCGGTCGCCGCGACGACGAGGATCGCCCCGTCCATCTGCGCGGCCCCGGTGATCATGTTCTTGATGTAGTCGGCATGCCCGGGGCAGTCGACGTGCGCGTAATGGCGGTTGTCGGTCTCGTACTCCACGTGGGCGATCGCGATCGTGATGCCGCGCTCGCGCTCCTCGGGCGCGTTGTCGATCGAGTCGAACGCGCGGTATGTCGCCTTGCCCTTGAGGGCGAGGTACTTCGTGATCGCCGCGGTGAGGCTCGTCTTGCCGTGATCGATGTGACCGATCGTGCCGACGTTGACGTGCGGCTTCGTCCGCTCGAACTTCTGCTTGGCCACTGGCGCGCTCCTGGCTCCGTGCTTGCGGGCGTGGGCCCGTCAGACCTTCGACTTGGCTACGAGCTCCGCCGCGATGCTCGCGGGGACCTCGGCATAGTGGGACAGCTCCATCGAGTAGCTCGCCCGGCCCTGGGTCATCGACCGCAGGTCCGTCGCATAGCCGAACATCTGGGCGAGCGGGACGAACGCACGGACCACCTGCGTGGTCCCGCGGGAGTCCATCCCATCCACGTGCCCACGGCGACTGTTGAGATCGCCGATGACGTCGCCCATGAAAGCCTCGGGCATGGTCACCTCGACCCGCATGAGCGGCTCGAGGATCGTCGGGTCGGCCTTCACGACCGCGTCCTTCACCGCGAGCGAGCCCGCGATCTTGAACGCCATCTCGGACGAGTCGACCTCGTGGTATGACCCATCGACGAGCGTCGCCCGGACATCGACCATCGGGTACCCGGCGTAGACGCCGGTCTCGAGAGTCTCGCGGATCCCCGCGTCGACGCTCTTGATGTACTCGCGCGGGATCGTGCCGCCGACGATCTTGTCGACGAACTCGTACCCGCTCCCCTTCTCGCCCGGCTCGAGCCTGATGACCGCGTGCCCGTACTGGCCCTTGCCACCGGTCTGCCGGATGAAGCGGCCGTTGCCCTCCGCGGACCGGCGGATCGTCTCGCGGTACGAGACCGACGGGCGGCCGATGTTGGCGGCGACCTTGAACTCGCGGACCATCCGGTCGACGAGGACGTCGAGGTGCAGCTCCCCCATGCCGGCGATCCGCGTCTGACCGGACTCCTCGTCCGTGTGAACGCGGAACGTGGGGTCCTCCTCGGCGAGGCGCTGGAGGGCGATCCCGAGCTTGTCCTGGTCGGCCTTCGTCTTGGGCTCGATGGCGACCTCGATGACCGGCTCGGGGAACGTCATCGACTCGAGGACCACCGGGTGGTCCGGATCGGTGAGCGAGTCGCCGGTGAACGTGTGTTTCAGCCCGACGGCCGCGGCGATATCCCCAGCGTAGACCACCTCGATCTCCTCGCGGTGGTTCGCGTGCATCTGGAGGATGCGGCCGATGCGCTCCTTCGTCCCCTTCGACGAGTTGAGGACATAGGAGCCGGACTTGAGGGTCCCCGAGTAGACCCGGAAGAACGCGAGCTTGCCGACGAACGGATCGGCCGCGATCTTGAACGCGAGTGCCGCGAACGGCGCATCGTCCGAGACCGGGCGGCTCTCCTCGTGGTGGGTCTTCGGGTTGAGCCCGACGACCGGCGGGACGTCGAGTGGGGACGGCAGGTAGCTCACGACGGCATCGAGCATCGCCTGGATGCCCTTGTTCTTGAGTGCAGACCCGGTGAGGACGGGGACGAGCCCCGACTCGAGCGTCCCGACGCGGAGGCCGTGGCGGATCTCCGCCTCGCTGAGCTCCTCGCCCTCGAGGAACTTGTGCGCGATCGCGTCGTCGACCTCTGCGATGGCCTCGATCATCCGCTCACGATGCTTCTGCGCCTCAGGCAGGAGGTCGGCCGGGATGTCGACCACCTCGACCTGCGACCCGAGGTCGTCGAGGTAGTAGATCGCCTTCATCGCGACGAGGTCCACGACGCCCTTGAAGCGGTCCTCGATGCCGATCGGGATCTGGACGGGGACCGCGGTGGCGCCGAGGCGGTCACGGATCATGTCCACGACCATCCAGAAGTCCGCGCCGGTCCGGTCGAGCTTGTTGATGAAGCAGCACCGCGGGACGCCGTACCGATCCGCCTGGCGCCAGACCGTCTCCGACTGCGGCTCGACTCCGGCCACCCCGTCGAAGACGACGACAGCCCCGTCGAGGACGCGGAGGCTCCGCTCCACCTCGACCGTGAAGTCCACGTGCCCGGGCGTATCGATGATGTTGATGCGATGTTCGTCCCAGAAGCACGTCGTGGCCGCGGCGGTGATGGTGATGCCCCGCTCCTGCTCCTGGGGCATCCAGTCCATCGTCGCCGCGCCCTCGTGGACCTCGCCGAGCTTGTAGATCTTCTTCGTGTAGAAGAGGATCCTCTCGGTCACGGTCGTCTTGCCCGCGTCGATATGCGCGATGATCCCGATGTTTCGGGTCCGCGCGAGCGGGACCTGGCGTGCCACGGTGTGCTCTACTCCCCCGACCCGGCGCCGTCTACCACTTGAAGTGGCTGAAGGCCTTGTTGGCCTCGGCCATCTTGTGGGTGTCCTCGCGCCGCTTGACGGCCGTGCCGAGGCCGTTCATGGCGTCGACGAACTCTGCGGCGAGCTTCTCGGACATGCTCTTGCCGCTCCGCTTGCGGGCGGCCTGGACGAGCCACCGGACGCCGAGCGAGAGGCGGCGGTCACCGCGGATCTCGACCGGGACCTGGTATGTGGCGCCACCGACGCGGCGAGGCTTCACTTCGATGATCGGCGTCGCGTTGCGCAGCGCCGCCTCGAGCACCTCGAGGCCGGGCCGCTTGGCCTGCGCCTCGGCGCGGGCGAGCGCCTGGCGGAGGAGCCGCTCGGCCAGGTGGCGCTTGCCGTCCACCATGAGCTTGGCGGTGATGCGCGCCGTGGTCCGGTTGACCGGGACGGTCTCGTACTTGGTCTTGCGCGGGATCGACTGGCGTCGCGGCATCTCGCTACTTCTTCAGGCCGGTCTGGACCGCGGTCGCCTTGGCGCCGTATTTGCTCCGACCCTGCTTGCGGTCCTTGACGCCGGCGGCGTCGAGGGCCCCGCGGATGATGTGGTACTTGACCGACGGAAGGTCCTTGACGCGGCCGCCGCGGACGAGCACGACCGAGTGCTCCTGGAGGTTGTGCCCGATCCCCGGGATGTAGGCAGTGACCTCGATCTGGTTCGTGAGGCGAACGCGGGCGATCTTCCGGAGGGCCGAGTTCGGCTTCTTCGGCGTCATCGTGCGGACCTGGAGGCAGACACCGCGCTTCTGCGGCGCGCCCGGGATCGGGACCTGCCGCTGGCGGAGGCTGTTCCAGTTCTTGCGCATGGCGGGCGCCTTGACCTTGCTGATCCGAGGCTTGCGCCCATGGCGCACGAGCTGACTGATCGTCGGCACGGAGACGCTGTTCCTTTCCTGTTCCAGTCGATCCGCACTGGGCGGCGATCGGCGGACGACCGCACTGGCGGTCCCTCCCCGCTCGATGTCCCGGCGCCCTCGCGATGAGGTCGGGCACCGTCCGCCCGTTCGGGCAGTCGGCCTGCGGCGAGCGCACACGAGCGCGCCCTGCCGAGGCCACGAACGCGGAGTGTACCAGCGGCGCCCGGGGGTGTCAAAGCTCCCGAGCGTCGCGTGTCAACGGCCAGCGATTCTGTCCGAGCTAAGCGGCCAGCGACTTTGTCACTGT
>JBAWVU010000240.1:0-4568 GCA_037147135.1 Chloroflexota bacterium | reverse complement strand
CGGATCGCGAGTCGGAACGCTCCCCGCGGTCCGGCCGCCCCGCGGGGCCCGTCCCGCCCGACGCCGATCACGCCGGCCTCACGGGGCCGGCACCACGGCCGCGAGGCGGAACCGCGCAGCCTCCGCCACGTGGTCCGGCCACACGGCATCGGCCCCCACGAGGTCCGCGATCGTCCGCGCGACCCGGAGGACCCGCTCGGCGCCGCGCCCGGAGAGCCGTGCGCGATCGCCCACCTCGACGAGCCGTCGCTCCGCATCCGGCGTCGGCGCGGCGATCCGCCGCAGCCTTCGACCGGCCAGCCGCCCGTTCGGCGCCTCGCCGTTGCGCTCCCGCTGCCGGGATCGCGCGGCCTCGATGCGACCGCGGACGTCGCTCGAAGACTCCGGCTCCGCGCGGCTGATCAGCTCGGCCGTGGGGAGTCGTGGCATCCACGCCCAGAGGTCGACCCGGTCACGGAGAGGGCCCGAGACGCGGTTCGCGTACCGCTCGGGGACGCCCGAGGGACACCGGCATCGGACGTCGGGATCGCCCGCATGGCCGCACGGGCAGGGGTTCATCGCCGCCACGAGCTGGAACCGCGCCGGGAAGATGATCGAGCGACCCGCCCGCGAGATGGCCACGGTGCCATCCTCGAGCGGCTGGCGCAGCGCCTCGAGGACGTCCCGGTCGAACTCCGCGAGCTCGTCGAGGAACAGCACGCCCCCCGAGGCGAGGCTCACCTCGCCCGGCGAGAGCGCCGGTCCCCCGCCGACCATGGCCGCATACGACGCGGTGTGGTGCGGCGCACGGAACGGTCGACGCCGGACGAGGGAGGAGAATGGGCCGTGCCCGGCCGCTGACGCGACGATCGTCGCTGCGAGCGCCTCGTCATCCTCGAGCGGCGGCAGCAGCCCGCCGATCGCCCTGGCGAGGAGCGTCTTGCCCGACCCCGGCGGCCCGACGAGCGCGAGGCAGTGGCCCCCGGCGATGGCGATCTCCACCGCTCGCCGGGCTTCCGCCTGGCCGCGGACCTCGGCGAGATCGGGGAGATCCGCGGCCGAACGAGGGTCGTCCGGTCCGCCGGCCGTCGGGACGAAAGCCGCCGTGTCACCCGGAAGATCGGGCGACCCGCCGGATACCGCGGTCATCTCCACGCGCACCGGGACCCGCTCGCGGGCCGCCTGCGTCCGGCGGCGCCGTGCGAGCAGCTCGACGACGTCCGCGAGCGCCGCAGCCTCCACGACCTCGAGGTCCGGCACGAGGCGGGCCTCCTGCCCCACTCCGGACGGCACCACGAGTCGCGCCACGCCCCTGCGGCGCAGGGCGAGCGCGAGGGGCAGGATCCCGGGCACGGGTCTCAGCTCGCCGCCGAGCGAGAGCTCGCCTACCATCGCCCACCGTGCTCGTGGCGTCAGCTGCTCCGACCCCACGAGGATGCCGATCGCGATCGCGATGTCCAGCGACGAGCCGGCCTTGCGCATGTCCGGCGGCGCGAGGTTCACCGTGATGCGCCGCGGCGGATGGACGAAGCCGCTGTTGCGCAGGGCCCCGCGGACCCGTTCGCGCGCCTCCTGCAGCGCCGCGTCGGCGAGCCCCACGATCGTGAAGCCGGGCAGGCCGGGAGCCACGTCGACCTCGACCCGGATGACACGGCCGTCGAGACCCTGGAGCGTCGCGGAGAGCAGCGTCACGAGCACGACCAGACGCTACGGGCCGGCCCTCACCCCGGAGTCATTCGCTCACGGCCCACCCGATCACCACGCGATCACCCCGGGATCCACGGCCGCCGCGAGGCTCGCCGGCCGGGGGGCATGCCGACGAGGGGAACGCCGGCCGACGGGCACGCCGCCGAGAAGCTCACGCGAGCAGAGGCCGCTACCGGCGAGCCCTGGGCGGGACCCGGACCGGCTCATCGGTCGCCTCGGCGTCGATCTCCCGTCCGAGCTGGAGGATCGAGCGGCCGAGCACCGAGTCTGCCTTCGACTGGAGCACGGGGGCACCGCTGTTGAGGGCGCTGATCGCACCGCGGTACTCGTTGACGACCTGGTGATCGATCTTCCGGCGCAATGCCCCCTCGGCGTTCTTCACGTTGATCCCGGTGAACGCGGTGGACCGGTTGAGCACGAGCCGGACCTTCGAGGCCTCGTAGCCGAGGTTCGAGAGGGTCTCGAGCACGAGCCGCACGTTCTTGAGGCACGACAGGTCGGCGGTCATGACGACGTAGATCGACTCTGCCGCGTCGAAGACGCGGAGGTTGATCTCGTCGAGCCGCTTGTCGATGTCGATGACCACGAAGTCGTACGTGGCGCGGAGGATGTCGAGGATCATCGGGATGTGCTCGGGCGTGACGAGCTCTGCCGTCTCCGGCGAGGGTGGCGCGAGGAGCAGGTCGATGCCCGAGTCGTGCCTGACGAGCACCTGCCGGACGAGGTCGCCGTCGATGCTGGGGGCGCTCACGACGTCGACGATGCTCTTGCGGTCGAGTCCGAGGTCGAGGAAGACCCGGTGGTCGCCGAACTGGAGGTTGCCGTCGACGAGGACGACGTTCCGCGAGAGCTCCCGGTGGAGCGCGATCGCCGTGTTGATCGCGATTGTCGTGGTCCCCACGCCGCCCTTCGCGCCGTAGAACGCGATGACGTGGCCGAGAGGAGCGCGAGGGAGGCTCTCCTCTCGGGGTGCGAACCGGGCGAGGAGGCTCCGGATCCGCGCGAGGAGCTCCGCCGGGTGAAACGGCTTCATGAGGTAGTCGTCGGCGCCCGCCTTGAGGCCCTTGATGCGCTGCTCGACGTCGCCCTCGGCCGTCAGCATGATGATCGGGACGTGGGCCGCCCCGGCCTCCTCTTCGCGGATCCGCTGGGCCACCGCGTAGCCGTCGAGCTTGGGCAGCACGATGTCGAGGAGCACGAGCGACGGTCGCTCGGCCTCCCAGAGCCGGAGTGCCTCGGCGCCGTCGGCGGCGACGGTCGCCTCGAAGCCCTCCTGTCGGAGGGTGTAGGACAGGAGCCGCTGGACATTCGGGTCGTCGTCGACGATGAGGATCCTGGTTGCCATCGTCCCCTCGCTCGGTCCTCTCGACCGCGGTGCCCGGCGCACCGCATCGCGGCGTCGGGAGTCCCGCCGGTGTCCCGGCGAGTATAGGCGAGCGCCCGGGTGCCCCCGGCACGGGCCGAACGTCCCTCCCCCACCCCGGCGTCGGTACGGGATGGACCGGGGTTCGGCAGCGCGCGGGGTGCCGGCGGGGGCCCTGGCGTCAGGCGGTCGGCGGCTCCGCGGGTGATGCGGGCGCACGGCCCGGCGGCTCCATCGCGGGGGGCCCGACTGGACGGGCCGGTGCCGCGTCGCCGCCACCCCGCCCGCGCATCCCGTCGTCGACCATGGTCGAGAACGACTCGATGAGCCGGCTCAGCTCGAGCGGCAGGACGAACTTCGTCGACGGCGACGCGCCGAGTGCCTTGAGCGCCTCGAGGTACTGGAGCGCCATCGTCTTCTGGTCGATCGTCACCGCGGCGGCGTAGATCCGCTCCAGCGCCTGGCCGAAGCCTTCGGCATTGAGGATCTGCGCCTGCCGCGTTCCCTCCGCGGTCAGGATGGCCGCCTGCCGGCCGCCCTCGGCGGTGAGGATCGCGGCCTGCTTGGCGCCCTCGGCGACGTTGATCTCGGACTGTCGCCGGCCTTCCGACTCGGTGATGACCGCACGTCGCGTCCGCTCCGCGGAGAGCTGGCGGTTCATCGCGTCCTGGACGTCGCGCGGCGGCGTGATCTCGCGGATCTCGACCGTAGTCACCTTGCCGCCCCAGCGTTCGGTCACCTCGTCGAGCTTCGTCCGGAGGATCTCGTTGATCTGCTCCCGTCGGGAGAGGGCTTCGTCGAGGAGGATGTCGCCGATGACGGCGCGCAACGTCGTCGTCGCGACGCCCTGGAGCGCGCCGGCGAAGTTCGCCACGTTGACGATGCTCTTGAGCGGGTCGGCGATCCGCCAGTAGATGAGGAAGTCGACGTTGATCGGGGCGTTGTCCTTGGTGATCGTCGTCTGGCTGGGGACCTCGATGAACTGCTCGCGGAGGTCCACGCGGACCGGTCGGTCGACGATCGGGATGAGGAACACGATGCCGGGGCCCTTCACCAGTCGCGGTCCCGTCCGGCCGAACCGGAACACGACCAGGCGGTCGTACTCGTTGACGATCCGGACGCTCAGGTACAGGAGGGCCACGAGGACGAGGACGACGATGACGACCGAGATGATCGGTGCCAGGTCGGTGAGGTTCACGATCGGTCCCTCCGGGGTGCGTGCCGGCGCCGGGGTCCGCCCACGGCCGCCGACTCCATGATGACGCGCCTCACGACAACGCGGCGGCGCCGGGTGGGGAGCCGGACGCGGGCCGGGCGACGGAGCCCGCGTCGCCGCGACCGGCGGGGTCGGGCGCCGGCTCCACGAGGAGCGTGAGGCCCTCCCGGCCGACGACGCGCACGGGGTCCCCGCGGTCGATCGGGACCCCGGACGCGGATCGGGCGCTCCACTCCTCGCTCGCGACGACGACGGTCCCCGACGGAGCGAGGCTCGCGCGCACGAGCCCGACCGATCCGGCAC
>JBAWVU010000239.1:0-4590 GCA_037147135.1 Chloroflexota bacterium | reverse complement strand
CCCCGGCCGGTACCCGCTCCCCAGGTGGCCCTCGACCCGGCGGCTCCAGACGCGCTGTCCACTACGACCGTCGTCCCGGTCGCCGGGATGACGTGCCGCAGCTGCGAGATCCGCATCGAGCGGAACATCCGCCGGATCCCCAACGTGGAGCGTGTCTCCGCGTCCGCGATCAACGCCCGCGTCTCGATCGTCAGCGCCGGACCCGTTCCCGCCGCGGAGGTCGCCGACGCCATCGAGGCCGCGGGATACGAGGTCGGTCGCACGCCGTGGCTCGAGCGCGACTCCGCCGCATGGGTGACCGCCGCGGGTGGGCTGCTCGTCCTCGGGCTCATCGCGGTCTTCGCCAAGGTCACCGGGATCGCCGACCTCGCGTCGGGCGCGGGCGACCTCTCCAAGGGCGGCGTCGTCGTCGCCCTGCTCCTCGGCCTCGCCGCGGGCGTATCCACGTGCATGGCCCTCGTCGGGGGCCTCCTCCTTGCCCTCACCGCGTCGTACGCGGCGCAGCGGTCGGTGACCGCTGGCGAAACGGGCGCACTCGGGCGGATGCGCCCGGCCCTCGTCTTCATGGCCGGCCGGATCGTCGGGTACGCGGTCCTCGGAGCCGCCCTCGGTGCGCTCGGCTCGAGCATCTCCCTGCCGACCCGGGTCATCGCGGTCCTCATGATCGCCGTCGCGATCGTCATGACGCTCGTCGGCACACGCCTCACGGGGCTCTCGCCGCGGATCGCCGCCTGGTCGCCGACCCTGCCGGCCGGCTTCGCGCGCAGCCTCGGGCTCGACACCGGCACTGTCTCCGCCTACTCGGACACCCGCGCCGGCCTCCTCGGGGCTGCCTCGTTCTTCCTCCCCTGTGGCTTCACACAGGCGGTCCAGATCTACGCGCTCTCGACCGGGAACCCGCTCACAGCCGGCATGATCATGGCCGTCTTCGCGATCGGGACCGCGCCCGGCCTCCTCGCGCTCGCCGGGCTGCCGGCGATCATGCCGGAGCGGATGCGCCCGACGCTGCTGCGCATCATCGGTGTCGTGGTCATCGGCTTCGCCGTCATCAACGCGAGCTCAGGCCTCCGCCTTGCCGGGTTCGCGCTCCCGTCGCTCGGCCCGGACGCGGTCGCGGCGGCGCCCTTGCCGGCGGCCGCGCCCGCACAGGGCGAGCCCCAGGCGCTCTACACGTTCCAGGACGTCGACGGCTACCGCCCCGGCAACGTGACGATCTACGCGGGGACCCCCACGCGCTGGACGATCGAGTCGCTCAACGGGCAGACGTGCGCGACGTTCCTGCGGGTCCCCGACCTGGACATCGCGGTGACGCTGCACAAGGGTCTCAACGAGATCGACCTGCCGGCGATGAAGGCGGGGACCCTCTCGTACACCTGTTCGATGGGGATGTACGGCGGGACGATCACCATCGTCGATCCACCGACCGGCGCGGTCGGCGGGGCCAGCGGGGGCGGCTGAGCCGGACGTCCGCCTCGCGCGCGGCCCAGCGGAACACCCGCACCCACCCTCCTTCGGGAATCCTCCCCGGCGTTCCAGGAGCGAGCGATGACCACTCCCAGCCAGCCCATCGAGATGATCGCCTTCCCGATCGAGGGGATGACGTGCGCCTCGTGCGTCAACCGGATCACGCGCTTCCTGCGCAAGGTCGATGGGGTCGAGGAGGCGAACGTCAACCTCGCGACCGAGTCCGCCACCGTCCGCTACGACGGGGCCCGGGTCGACGTCGCCGGCCTGGTGGCGGCCGTCGAGGCCGCCGGGTACGTCGCCCGCGTCGACCGTATCGGATCCGATGCAGCGGCCGCCACGGAGAGCGCGACCGAGGAGCCGTCCTACGCGGACCGGCACCTCGCGGACCTGCGCCGGAGGCTCACCTTCGCTGCCGTCTTCACGGTGCCGCTGCTCCTGGGCCTGGCGAAGATGACGATCGCGCCCTGGCTCCCGTCGGTCTTCGCGAACCCGTGGTTCCAGCTCGCGTTCGCCGCGCCGGTCCAGGTCTACGCCGGCGCGCCGTTCTACCGGGGCGCGCTCAACGCGCTGCGCCACCGCTCGGCGGACATGAACACGCTCGTCGCGGTCGGCACGAGCGCCGCGTTCGGCTACAGCCTGGCGGCGACGGTCTTCCCCGCGTTCTTCGTCGCGGCGGGCCTCGGGATGGACGGCGGGCAGCCCCCGCTCTACTACGACACCTCGGCGGCGATCATCACGCTCATCCTGCTCGGCCGCTTCCTCGAGGCCCGGGCTCGCAGCCACACCTCCGACGCGATCCGCAAGCTCGTCGGCCTCGCGCCGCGCACGGCGCGTGTGGTCCGCGCGGGCGTCGAGGCGGACATCCCGATCGAGCAGGTCATCCGCGGCGACATCGTCCTCGTCCGCTCCGGCGAGCGGATCCCGGTCGACGGGGCCGTCGCGGCCGGCCGTTCCTCCGTGGACGAGAGCATGATCACCGGTGAGAGCATGCCGGTCGGCAAGAAGCCCGGTGACGAGGTCATCGGCGGCACCCTCAACGGCACCGGCTCGTTCACGTACCAGGCGACGCGTGTCGGCGCCGACACGGTGCTCGCGCAGATCGTGCGGCTCGTACAGGAGGCGCAGGGCTCGCGGGCGCCGATCCAGCGGCTCGCCGACGCGGTGACCGGGGTCTTCGTCCCGGTCGTGCTGTCGATCGCGGCCGTCACGTTCGTGGCCTGGCTCGCTCTCGGCCCCGAGCCCGCGTTCAACTACGCGCTCCTCAGCGCGATCACGGTCCTCATCATCGCCTGCCCGTGTGCCCTCGGTCTGGCCACCCCCACCTCGATCATGGTCGGGACGGGCAAGGGCGCCGAGAACGGCGTCCTGTTCCGCAACGCCGAGTCCCTCGAGCGACTCCAGAAGGTGCGGACGATCGTCCTCGACAAGACCGGCACGCTCACCGAGGGCCGGCCGCGCGTGACCGACATCGTCCGCGCAGACGGCACGCTCTGTGAGAGCGACCTTCTCGCGCTCGTCGCGGCGGCCGAGCGCGGGTCCGAGCATCCCCTCGGCGAGGCGATCGTCCGGCACGCCGGCGACGCCGGTCTCGAGATCCACGAGGCGGCCGCCTTCGAGGCCGTCGCGGGCCAGGGCGTGCGGGCCACCGTGGAAGGGCACGACATCGTCGTCGGTCGCCCCGGGTTCGTCGGACCGGCGGACGCATTCCTCGAGGCCGCGGCCGAGCGCGCGGCGGCGGACGGCAGGACGCCGGTCTTCGTGGCGATCGACGGACGGCCCGCCGCCGTCATCGCAATCGCCGACACCCTGAAGTCAGGGTCGGCCGCCGCGGTCGCCGAGCTCCGCCAGCTCGGGCTGACGGTCGTCATGCTCACCGGCGACAACGCGACGACCGCAGGCGCGATCGCCGCGCAGGCAGGCGTCGACCGCGTCGTCGCCGACGTCCGACCCGAGGACAAGGCGGCCCAGGTCCGGGCGCTCCAGGCTGCCGGGCAGGTGGTCGCGATGGTGGGCGACGGAGTCAACGACGCCCCGGCTCTCGCCTCGGCCGACGTCGGGATCGCCATCGGCACCGGGACCGACATCGCCATCGAGTCCGCCACGGTCACGCTCATGAGCGGCGACCTCCGCGGCCTCGTGACGGCGATCGCCCTGTCGCGCGCGACGATGCGGAACATCAAGGAGAACCTGTTCTGGGCGTTCGCGTACAACGTGGTGCTCATCCCGGTGGCCATGGGCGTCCTCTACCCGATCACGGGCACGCTGCTCGATCCCATCCTCGCGGCTGCAGCCATGGCGTTCAGCTCGGTGACCGTCGTCTCCAACGCCCTCCGGCTGCGCCGGTTCACCCCGCCGGCCATCGGGGTCGAGCCTCCGCGAGCGCCCGTGCTGACGCCGGCGCTTCCGTAGGCGCGGGCGTCTCCGACCACGCCTGCGGATCGCCCCGAACGAGGACTCGATCCGCGGAGACGACGAGCCACACGGACGCCGCGCTCGACGGCACCAGCCACCTCGACCCGCGGCGGGGTGCGGCGTGCGGCGCGGGCCGCCTCACTCGCCCGTCAGGGGTTCGGGGATGCCGACGGGGCTGCTGAGGCCGATGGGGCCGCCGAGCCGGACGGGGCCGGGCTCGCGGCCGCGAGCAGCTTGTCGATCTCGACGGAGAGCTGCGCCGCAGTGGGGACGTACTGGGACTGGTACGCGGTCCCGTTGAGGACGATCGTCGGCGTCCCGCCGACCGGGACCTTCTGCGCGAGGGCGGTGTTGTCCTTCACCTGCTGGTGTGCTTCGCTGCCCTCGAAGCATGACTTGAAGGCGCCCATGTCGAGGCCGATCTTCCCGGCGATCCCGTCGATGAGCTCGCGGGTCACCCAGCCCTTGTTCTCCGTGCCCTGGTTCGCGAACAGGTAGTCGTGGTACGGCCAGAACTTGCCCTGCTCGCCGGCGCATCGGGCCGCCGCCGCCGCGTCGAGCGACTGGGTGTTCGTCCCTGCGCCGATGAACCACACGTCCTCGTAGACGAGCTTCACCTGACCGGTCGGCACGTACTTCTTCACGATGTCGATCTCCGTCCCCGTCGCGAAGGCGTCGCACGCGGGACACTGGAAATCCGACCAGACCTGC
>JBAWVU010000238.1:0-4650 GCA_037147135.1 Chloroflexota bacterium | reverse complement strand
GTCTCGTAGAGCGTCCCTCCGGCCTTCGAAGGTGCCGCGGTCTCTGGCACTGCCGAGTCTGTGGGCGCGGCAGTGATACCCGGTACAGCCGACGTTCCCGGTGCAGCCGACGTCCCCGGTGCCGTCGCGGCAGCCCCAGAGGCCCTCACTTCAGGCCTTTCCTGGCCCATCGCGACCGGGGGCACCGGGGGGTTGGTGACCGGGGGCATGGTGTCATGCCGGTCCATGTCATCTCTTGGGGATTGGGAGCAACCAGCTGACAATGTCATACCGGCGATCGCCAGGACCATGATCGGGACAAGAGACCGCTTCGTGGTTGCTGTCATCGGTGTCCCCCTCACCTCGCGTGCGGATACCTGGGTGCCCGTATCGTTTCGGATCATAGAGCCGTCGAGTCCCCCGGTCGCTGCGGTCCCGGCGAGGCGGTGCACCTCGCGGCCCGACAACCGACGGGTCCGACGCAGCAGTGTCCCCCCGAGTGGTGGGAATCGAGCGAGGCTCCTGACGCCGGCCGAGCCGGACGCTCAGGGCCCGACGGGTTCGATCAGCGTGGGGCCCTCGGGCTCGAAGGGGTGACCGTATGTCCGCGGCAGGCCGAGCCCCTGCATCGTGGCGACCGGCCGCCACTCGGCCGGCTCGAGCTCACGCACGTGGTCCACATGCCAGTACACCGCCCAGTACGCGTCGTGGTCCTCCGGGCGGGCCAAGGGAGAGCGGTAGCGCTCGCTGTCGGGGTGTGCGCCGCCGACCGATTCGACGGTGCGAGGTACCGCGCGGTCCACGTCGCGGAGATCGGGGTCGGCTGGTCCGGGCTATGCGAGGCGTAGATCCAGACGCGACGCGCACGGGCGTGTCGGCCGCTAGGCCGTCGAGGCGCCGGAGCACCTCGCACGCGCGGGAGCCCAGCGCGAACTCGGCCACCGAGCGACCGCGCGTGCCGCGGCCGACGTCCTCGATCGGCTCGCCGAGCGGATGCCCTTCCCCGTCCGGGCCATCAGCATCGACAACGGCTCCGAGTTCATGGCCGAGTTCGAGACCGCCTGCGAGGCCCGGGGCATCGCCCTGTTCGTCCTGCCGCCCCGGTCGCCGAAGCTCCACGGCGCCGTCGAGCGGGCGAACCGGACCCACACCGAGGAGTTCTACGAGGTGACGACCGCCGAGCCCGACCTCACATCCTTCCAGGCCGAGCTGCGGACCTGGGAGACCGTGTACGACACCGTCCGTCCCCACCAGGCTCTCGGCTACCTCACTCCCGCCGAATACCTCGCCACGCTCGGCATCGGTGTGTAACGGACCTACTGGACGAGTACCGTCGCTTGCATTTGTCAGCCTCCTAGATACGATGCGATCACGCTTGATCGGCCCTGTCGTCGGGCTCTGCCCGCCCGGTTCCGACCTGGCCTATATCCCGAAGGATAACGTGACATGTCGGCAACGCGAGGCCTCGCCTCGGCACCTCGTCTCGCACTTATCCTTCTTCTCTCGATCGCCTTGGCAGCCGCCGGATGCGGAAACGGGCCCGGATTGAGCGTGTCGTCCCCGGTCTCTCCGGGCGTCTCCGGCTCTTCGACCGCCCCGCTCTCGTCGCCGGCTCCGACCACTCAGGAGATCTCCGCTCCTGGGATCAAGGGGACCCTGACCATCGGCGTCGCGCGCCCGGTCGTCTCCGCGCCCAGCGATCCGGGATCGGATTCGATCATCGCCACAGACTCGACCGACCCGGCCCTGGCTGGCTTCTCTATCCAGGTGCCCAGGGGTGCATATCTCGACGCTCACCCCTTTGCGGTCACGGCGGCCCCCATCACGGCCTCCACCTTCGGATCACTGGTCAAGCCGATCAGCGATCTCTTCATCGTTGAGGCCGGCGATCTCGAGGCAGCCACTCCGATGGCCGTGCGTATCCCGGCGATCGTTCCGAAGGGAGCCAGCGTCGGGGCCTTCTATTACGACGGGGCCAGTGGCTCGTTGGAAGGTATCCCCGTGGTGGCACAAGATGCGACCGGAGCCACCCTGCTCACTCGGCATTTCTCCTCGATCTTCCTGTCGATCGCCGAGGCCGGCCTGCCCGATAGTATCGGCTCCGGTTTCGTTCCCTCGTCCGATGCCTGGCAAATGGAGAACCTGAGTTCGTATATCACGCCGGGGATGTGCAGCGGGATGTCCACCACGGCCATGTGGTACTTCCTGACCCAGCAGCGGGCTCTCGGAGCATCCCACCTGTACGGAACCTATGACAATAACGGCGGAACCCCCACCCCGGGCTTCTTCGCAGACGACGCATCCGCCATTCGCCTGGCCAGTACGGTCCAGGCCCGGACCGACTGGAACAGTCTGGGCGCACGCTTCTTCTGGAATCAGGAATGGATCGCCGGATCACTGGCCTATGACGCCTTCCGTTACACCATGGCGGTGACCGGAGAGCCACAACTGATCTTCGTGGGGGCAGCCAACGGCGACTGGCACGCCATGGTGGTCTATGAGGTCGACTCCGGCCACCTGTGGGTCTCCGATCCGAATTTCCCCGGGGAGGCTCGTTCGATCACCTATGATCGGTCCACCGGGACCTTTTCCCCGTATGTCGGCGGCGAGACCTTCGTCAAATTCCTCTATGCCGCCAAGAGCGCCATCGTGCCGTGGAGGGACCTGGCGACGGCCTGGGAAGCCTTCACGGACGGCACGATCGGCAACGACCTCTTCCCGGAGGTCGATTTCCAGGTGGCCGATAACGCCGCCGGTACCGGACACGAGGCCCTGGCCTCGGGCGTCGAGACCGACCAGCCCAGGATCTGGGTCTCGGCCGCAACGTTCAATCCGACCACGACGGTAGAAGTCTTTTCCGGCACCAAGTCGATCGGCAACGCAGGCTACGGCTGGATGATCGGCGTGCCCCTGAAGGTGGGCGATAACGTGATCGGCATCCAGGTCAACGCGTCGCCCACCCTCGCCATCGGCTCCACGTGGGTCCAATTCAAGCGATTCACCATCACTCGCCTGAGCCCGTCGCCGTCTCCCTCCCCGGTCGGTGGCGTCTGGAACCTGGTCTCTGGCCCCGATCAGATCGGAGAGACGTCCCCTCTTTCCAAGATCTCCTGGTCACTCGAGGGCGAGGCCGGCTCGTTGGTAGCCAACGTGAGCGACAGCAAGGCGGATTTCAACACCCGGCTGAATTGGTCGGAGCCGGGCACCCTGGCCCCCGGTGACCCACTCGATATCGGAGCCACCGTGGCCCGGATCAAGATGCCGGACGATTGCGAGAACAACTACACCTCGGTCTGCGACCTGGCCTCCGAGATCGATGCCGGGTTGTTGGTGACCACTCCGCCGGACAGCCCGCAGCAGGGTCCGGCCCCGATCACCTCGCTGACCGCCCGTGGTTTCGGCTGGCAGGCCACCTCTCTGCCCATCGTCCCGGAATACGACCCGGCTTACGGACCCACCATGGTGTTGCAGGTCGGAGCGATCGTGGCCGACGGACAGCGCTGGTACCAGTATGTCTACGAATGGAGTGGAACAAGATAGGAGGGGCTATCCGGTTGACTCCGGTCAGCGCAACCCAACGAGTCGACCCGTGGCATCCCGACGCCTTCGCTTCGCCGCTCGCGATCGCCGACGAGATCGGCATCGGCTCAGAGCTCCGGCGGATCATCGAGGTGAGTCGCGCGATCGGGCTCCATCCGCGCCCGGACCGCCACAGCGTGCTGATCGCTCCTCCAGCCGACAAGCGGATGAACTTGTTCACGGTGTGGCCGCAATGGGACGAGGGCGGCTCGTTCCGGGTCAGCAAGTCACCTGCCGCGTTCGCTGAGTGGGTCCCGGGCGTGACCCTCGACGCCGCGCAGGCCGCGCTCGGGTCAGCGGAGGAACCCGGCGTCCTGCTCCCCGGGGATGTCGACGCCCTGCTAGCTGCCGTGCGCGACCTCGTCCCGCCCGACTGGGCGACAGGCAGCCTCGACGAGCGCCGGGCAGCGCTGCTCGGCCTCGGGATCGAAGGTCTCGATCTGGTCCCCGACGGCGTCCTGCGGGTCATCGACAAGCGGGCCGGCGCCAAGCCGGAGATCGCCCTCCGGTTCGCGGCCACGTCGCCTGGGCTCGACGGCGTGACCCTGCGACCACAGCAGGGCAAGGGCGATCCCTGGTACTTCCAGGTCCGTCACCCGAGGTTCAGCGTGGTCGTCGCCTACGCGTGGCCGCGACCGGGCGAGGTCCGGATCGAATACCGGCTGCCCGGTACTCACGACACGCACGGAGTGGCCGTCGCGCGCGAGAGCAACTCCTACGGCATCGTCCTCACCGCGCGGGACGAGGAGGGCCTGGCCGTGGCGATCCAGCTCCTGCGCGACGCGTTGGCCGCGACATGAACGGGATGCTTTCGTGACGCTCGAAGAGGCGCTCGCGGGCGCACAGGCTGCCGACCGGTCCACCCGGATCGAGTGGCGCGACCGGATCGCCGAGCACGGCGCCGAGGCGATCGAGGCCGCCTCCCCGTGGGTCGCCGATCCTGAGCTCGGGGCGTTCGCCGTCCGAGAGTTCCTGCCCGTCCTCGTCGCCCTCACCCCGGCCTACCTCGACGTCATCGGACCGCGGCACCGGGGCGGGGGCTGACGTGGGTCGCGCAGGGTCCGGCTTGCCCCTCCACGGGGCCATCCGTCG
>JBAWVU010000237.1:0-4682 GCA_037147135.1 Chloroflexota bacterium | reverse complement strand
GGCGAGCGTGAACGTCGCGCCCGACGCGAGGCAGGCCACGTCGGCGGCGGCGATGTCGTCGGCCGCGGCAGACCCCGCGGCGTCGGATTCCACCATGAGCATCGCCGCAGCGGTCGTGTCGAACCCGAAGTGCCCGTACTCCTCCACCGCTCGGATCGTGAACCCGTCCATCATCTCGAGCGTGCAGGGCGCCAGGCCGGCCGCGGTCATGCGCGCCACCGCGCGGCCGGAGTCCTCCAGGGTCGCGAAGAACGCGAGGAGCGTGAGCTTGGGGGGCGGTGTCGGGCGGAGCCGGAGCGTCGCCTCGGTGACGATCCCAAGGGTCCCCTGCGACCCGACGATGAGCCGCGCGAGGTCGTACCCGGCGACGTCCTTCATGTTGCGGCCGCCGGTCCGGATGACGCTCCCGTCGGCGAGGACGACCTCGAGGCCGAGGACCGCCTCGCGCGTCACGCCGTACTTCACGCAGCAGAGGCCGCCGGCGTTGGTCCCGAGGTTGCCGCCGATCGAGCACGTCTCGTAGCTCGCGGGGTCGGGCGGATAGAAGAGGCCGTGCTCCGCGACGGCCGCCTTGAGGGACGCGTTGATGATCCCCGGCTGGGTCACGGCGACGAGGTTCTCGCGGTCGATCTCGAGGATCCTCGCCATCCGGCGGAACACCACGGTGAGCCCGCCGGCGACGGCGACCGACCCTCCCGACAGGCCGGTCCCCTCGCCCCGCGGGACGATGGGCACGCGGTAGGCGGCAGCGAGGCGGACGATCTCGGCGACCTCCGCGGTCGTGGCCGGCGAGGCCACGGCGAGGGGCAGCGGCGGGTGGACATCGGCGGTCTCGTCCCTGCTGTGCGCCTCGAGCTCGGCCGGGTCGGTGGCGACCGGGAGACCGGGCAGCCTGTCGCGAAGCTCGGCGAGGAAGGCCGCGGCGCGGGCCGGGTGCGGAGACGCGGCAGTGACGGTCCGCCCCGCCCCGATGACGGGGACGTCGCCGCGGAGGCCCGCCTCGGGCGTCAGCGGTCGGTCGCCCGCTTCCCGATCACCCACCAGGCGACCGGGAATATCCCGGCCACGACCACGAGCGTGATCGCGGCGCCGACCAGGAAGGGGGCGAGGCCGAGGTCGACCGCCTCGCGGGCCGAGACGCCCAGCGAGACGGCGAGCCACGGCACGCCGACGAGGTAGATGACGAGCGTCCCGAGCGCGAATGCCGCGAGCGACCCTCTGACGGAACGGTCCCAGCCGAGCTCCGAGAGCCGGCCGACGAGCCCCGCCGCGACGACGAACCCGACGAGATACCCGCCGGTGGGGGCGAGGGCGATCCTGCCGCCCTCGATCGACGCGAACGTGTCCAGGCCCGCGGCGTGCTGCGCATAGACCGGGAGCCCGACCGCCCCGATGAGCAGGTAGAGCAGGGCGGCCATGACGCCACGTCGGAGCCCGAGCGCCCCGCCGACGGCGAGAACGCCGAAGGCCTGGGCGGTGACCGGGACCGGCGTGCCCGGGATCGGGATCGCGATGTAGGCCGTCGCGGCGATGAAGAGCGCGCCGAGTACGACGAGGATCGCATGCCGGACACGAGCGCTGATGCGTTCGCCGACCCTGATCGGGACGAGGAAGTCGCCGGTCGTGATGCCACGCTCGGCGGCCGGCACGCGGGCCATCCGCGGCGTCGCGATCGTCATCCAGTCCTCCGTCTCCCACAGGCGCGGGCCGAGCCCGACCTGCGGGAGCAGTCTACCAGCCGGGGTCGCGCCAGGGCGGGCCCGACGCAGTCCGCGTCGCCGCGACGCGGTCCTCACGGCCGCTACTCGGTCCGCACCGCGCGGATGATCGAGACCCGGCTCGCGACGCGGGCCGGGTACATGGACGCCACCATCGCGACGACGACACCGAGCACGCCCGCCGCGAGGACCTTGAACCACGGCAGGTCACCGATCGACGACGGACGCCCGCCGAGGATCGCGAGCATGACCAACCCGACGAGAAGCCCCGCGACGACCCCGAGGACGGAGCCGACGATCCCGAGGATCCCCGACTCGACGAGCACCATCCGCCACGCCTGGCGACGCGTGAGGCCGGTGGCCCGGAGCACGCCGATCTCGCGGACCCGCTCGAAGACGTTCATCGTGAGCGTGTTCACGATCCCGAGCCCGGCGATGATGACGGCGACGATGGCGATCCCGTCGAACAGGCCGAAGAGTCGCCCGACGGCGCCCTCGGCGACCGAGCGGATCTGGTCGAGCGTGGTGGGCTGGAGCGCGAGCTCGCGCGCGATCATGGCCACCGCTGCCCCCGCCACGCCTTCGGCGCCCGGGGCGTAGCGGACGGCGAACAGGTCCGCGCCCGTGACCCCGAAGGACGCGTTCGCATCGCTCCACGCGACGATGGCCGTCTCACCGTCGGTCGCCGGGAACGTGTGCTCGACGATCCCCGTGACGGCGAGCTCGAGGGGATCGGAGCCGAAGCCGAACGCCATGACGTCGCCGACGTGGAGCCCCAGCCGGTCTGCCAGGCTCCGGGGAAGGATGGCCGTGCCGCCCGCGTCAAGGCCCGACAGCGCCGCGGACCGGTCGCCGGCGACGAACGTGAGGCGCCCGTCCGCGAGCATGTCGGCACCCGACACCGCGGCCGCCGGGACCCGGTACGGGACGGCGCCGGGCTCCGGCTGGTACGCGACGACGAACGTGGCGATGGGCGTGACCCGGGCGACCCCGTCGACCGCGGCGAGGTCGTCGGCCACGCCCTCCTCGGGGGCGATGGGGCGGATCGACGTCACCACCATCGACCCGGGCACGACGTCGGCGATCCACGCGGCCGCCGTCGACCGCGAGAGAGAACCGATCGTCACGATCGCGACCACCATCGCGACCGCGATGGCCAGCGCCCCGACCGTCAGGGCGGTCCGGCTCGGGTCTCGGACCAGCGCGTCGCGCGTGAGGCGCGTCTCGGTGCGGAACAGCCACCCGAACGGGATCGCCGCGATCCGCCCGAGCGGCCGGAGGAGGAACGGCGAGACGAGCGCGGTGACGAGGAGGAGCAGGTAGACCGCGATCGGCCCGACGAGCCCCGTCCCGGCGCCGAGACCGCCGGGGAGCAGCACGATGCCGCCGGCCGCGACGACCGCCGTGACGACGACCAGCCAGCGGAGCTGCGCCCAGAGCCCGATCGACGGATCGACGCGTGCCCGAAGCGCCTCCACCGGCGAGAGCCGGCCAGCGCGCCAGGCGGGCTCGGCGGCCGCGGCGGCGGTGACGAGGATCCCCAGCCCGACCGAGAACGCGAGTCCCGCCGGGGCGATGGCGAGGCCGGCGACGCGGAGCCCTTCCGCGTACCGGAGGAACGCGACGACGATCGCGCCGAGCGCGAGGCCGAGCGCGATCCCGACGAGGGTCCCGATGATCCCGACCACGAGGGCCTGGAGGAGGAAGATGCCCATGACCTGCCTCCGCGTGGCACCGGCCGCGCGGAGGAGGCCCACCTCGCGGACGCGCTCGGCGACCGTCATCGAGAGCGTGTTGAAGATGAGGAAGGCCCCGACGAAGAGGACGACCGCCGCGACGAGCGCGAGCGTCGTCCGGATGTCGCGCGTCGAGCCGCGCAGTCGGTCGGCGATCTCCGAAGGCATCTCGAGGATGTACGGGTCGGTCGTGAGACGCGTCTCGAGGTCGGCGACCACGGCCGTCGTCGACGCGTCGCGGGCGAGGTCCACGTCCACGGCCGAGACCGCGTCGGTATCGAAGAGCAGCCAGGCCGCATCGAGGGTGATCCAGGCGGTCCGGCCGAACGGCGTGGGGACCGGCCCGTCCCCGGCGACGATGCCGATGACGCGGAGCGTCTCGGGAGCGCCCGCGCCGTAGAGCGTCACGCTGCTCCCGAGGTCGAGGCCACGTTCGGCCGCGAGCGCCTCCGTCACCAGGATGCTCGCCTGCGTGTCCGGCGCGAGGGCGACCCCCCGCACGAGCGCGAGGTCGCGGATCTCGCTATCGGTCGCCGGGTCGATCCCCACGACGGTCACCGGGTCGCCGGCAGGGACGACGTCGGTGACGAGGAACGTCCGCCGCTCGAGGCTGGGCGCGACCGCACGGACGCCGGGCGTCGTGCGGATCGTCTCCAGGCTCGCGGGCGAGAGCCCCACCTCGCCGAACGCCCCGACGCGGAGGTCCGCGCGCCCGATGAGGTCGCGGACCGTGGCGTCGACCGCCGCGTCGAGGCTCGCGTTCGTCGCCTGCGTGGCGAACAGGACGCCGACGCCGAGCGCGACGCCCAGCACCGTGAGGATCGTCCGGAGCCGCCGCGCCGCAAGGCTTCGCCACGCGAGCGAGGCGAGGCTGCGCACGGCCTACAGGCCGATCTGCGCGAGCCGGCCGATGAGTGGCGCCGCGCCGTGGTCCGTCCGACGCCCGAGGACGATCTCGTCCCCGATCCGCCCGTCGAGGAAGACGAAGACCCGGTCGGCGAACGCGGCCGCCTTCGCGTCGTGGGTGACGAGGACGATGGTCTGACCGAGCTCGTTGCAGGACCGGAACAGGACCTCGAGGATCTCCGCGCTGGTCGTGAAGTCGAGGTTGCCAGTGGGCTCGTCCGCGAGGAGGAGCGCCGGCCGCGTGACGAGCGCTCGGGCGATCGCGACGCGCTGCTGCTCTCCGGCCGACAGCTGGTCGGGCCGGTTGTGCTCCTTCCCGGTG
>JBAWVU010000236.1:0-4689 GCA_037147135.1 Chloroflexota bacterium | reverse complement strand
GGGGCAGCGCGACGCGCCGGCGAGGTCCCACGTGTCGGCCAGGACCCTCCCGGCGCCGAGCGCGAGGGTCCGGGCGAACGCCTCCTCGAGGTCGTCGAGCTGCGGCTCGTGGCGGAGGCGGTCGGGATCGCCAGTCTCTCGCGCGAGGAGGGCGACCTGGTGGTGCGCCTCGGGACGCTGCCGCGCTCCACGCTGGCGCGGGCGCTCGCCTCGTTGGGGTCCCAGGTCCGGATGGGCTCCAACCAGGCGCGGCTCCGGCTCCCGCAGGACCCGGAGCGAGCATGGGCGCTCGCGCAGCGCGTCGTCGCGCAGGTCGCCGCGACGATCGAGGGGACCGCCGGCGGGACGACGGGCTGATCGACTCCCGGGGTCGATCCAGCTCCTCCGGCTGGCCAGGGGCGCCGCGCGAAGGACACCGCCCAGTCGTCCCCGGACCTACGGACCCGGGTCGTCGCGGCCCGGGTTCAGCCGGTAGCCCAGGCCGTAGCTCGTCGAGATGAACCGGCGGCCCGGCGCCGCGGCCGCGAGCTTCGCGCGGAGGTTGCGCATCGTGACCCGGAGCAGGTGGACGTCGTCGCCGTAGCCGGTGCCCCAGACCCCGATGAGCAGCGCACGCCGGCTGACCACCGTGTCCGGGCGTTCCGCGAGGTGCCGGATGAGGCGGTACTCGGTCGGCGTGAGGTGTACGGGGTGGCCCTCGACGACGACGCGATGGCCGCGCTCGTCGATGACGAGGCCCGGGAACCTGATCTCCGGGAGCGCGCCGGCCCGCCCGAACGCCTGCGAACGGCGGAGCGCGGCGCGCACGCGCGCGATGAGCTCGGGGAAGCTCACGGGCTTCGTCATGTAGTCGTCCGCCCCCTCGACGAGCCCCCGGACCTTGTCCGCGACCGCACCACGCGCCGTGACGACGATGATCGGCACGCCGCTCGTCTCCCGGATGCGCCGGATCACCTCCCAGCCGTCGAGACCGGGAAGGGCCAGGTCGAGGAGGATGAGGTCCGGCTGCTCGGACTCGAAGAGCCCGACGGCCTCGAGCCCGTCGTGCGCGACGATCGGCCGGAAGCCGTGCTGGTCGAGCCACGTCGCGATGAGGTCGCCGAACGCGGGCTCGTCCTCCACGACGAGGATGCGCCCGCCGACCGGAGCGACGACATCGGGGTTCACTCGGCCTCCCGTGCCTCTCGTCCGTGGAGGACATGCTCGGACGCCACGTCGACGTCTTCGGCCGCCGGCAGCGCGAACGAGATCGAGGTGCCCCGCGGCGCGGAGTCGAGGCGGATCCACCCGCCGTGAGCCTCCACGATCCGCTTCGCGAGATAGAGGCCGAGCCCGTTCCCCGGGATGCGCGACTCGTGCACCGATCGTCCCCGGTAGAACCGCTCGAACACGTGCGGGCGCTGCTCGGCGTCGATCCCCGGGCCGTCGTCGGCGACGGTGACCACGACCGTCCGGCGACCACCTCGCCGTGCACGGATCGTGAGACGCGCGTCGGGTCCCGCGTACTTCGCCGTGTTCCCCGCGAGGTTCGCGAGGACCTGGTGGATCCGCGGGGCGTCCACGTCGACGTCGGGCAGGTCGGGACCGAGGTCCAGCTCGATCGTCGGGGCGCCGGGCAGCTCGGCCTGTTCGGAGGCGAGGTCTCCCAGCAGCTGCTCGACCGAGATCGGCTCCGGCTCGAGGTCGAGGCCGTCGCTGTCCAGCTGGGCGATGTCCACGATCTGGTCGACGAGGCCCGCGACCCGCGCGACGGCCGCCCCGAGCCGCTCGAGGTAGCCGCGTCGGACCGTCTCGTCGAGCTCGAGGTGGAGCAGGCTCTGCGCGTAGCCGTCGATGAGCGCGAGCGGCGTCCGGAGCTCGTGGGAGACCGCGGCGACGAAGCTCGACCGCAGCTCCTCGAGGACGAGCGTCGGCCGCAGGTCCCTGAGCACGGCGACCGCGCCGACCCTCGGATCCGAGATCCGGGAGTAGCTCCCCGCCACCGGGATCTCCACCCGGCCGCGCGACCGGACCCTCTGCGCCCGGGCCGCGATCGGGCGCCCGGTCTCGAGCACCTCCTCGAACGGGCATCGCGGCCCGCAGAGGAGGCCCGCGAGGCCACGGAAGTCGCCCGGGTCGCGGGGCGCAGCCGATCCACTCCCGTCGCACCCGAGGAACTCCCGGCACGTGGCTCCGACCGCATCGCTCGCCGACACTCCCACGAGGCTCGAAGCGGCGGCGTTGAGCCGGACCACGCGGCGGTCCACGTCGACCGCCACGATCGCGTCGATGGCGCCCTCGAGCGTCGCCGCGAGCGTCGCGCGCTCCCGCGCGAGCGTGCTCCGGAGTTGCGCGGCGCGGAACGTGACGCCGAGCTCCCGCCGCACGAGGGAGAGGTATCGGACATGGCCGGGATCGAGCTCCATGCCTGCGGCCGGGCGGACCGCGACGAAGCCGATCGGCGTCCGCTCGACTCCGCGCGCACCGAGGTCGCGGCTCTCCTCGAGCGCGATCCCCGACCATCCGCCGGCGGCCGCCCACGTGCTCGCCGTGGCGAATCCCTCGAAACGGGCGGGGAGGCCCGGGGCCCCGGCGTCGTCCGCCCCATCGACCGCTCCGACGGCCGCCACGAGCGAGAGCGGGGACTCGTTGGGCTCTGCGAGCCAGAGTCCCGCGACCTCCGCGTCGCTTGCGCGCGCGACCTCCGCGAGGACTGCCGACGCGAGGTCCTCGAGGACGTCACCCGACGCGAGGAGCTGGCTCAGCTGGTACTGGGCGAACATCGTGTCCGCCTCGCGTTGGGCGTCCTCGAAGACCTGCCGGCGCTCGTCCTCGAATGCGGCGATCCCCTCGATCCCGCCCGCCTCCGGCCGGGCCGCCCGGTCCGAGCTCACGACAGGCGGGCGAAGCGGTCGGCCCGTGCCGAGATCGCCCGGACGAGGAGGAAGCACGAGGTCGCGCCCGGGTCCTGGTGGCCGCGCGACCGCTCGCCGAGGCGGAGGGCGAGCCCGCGGCGCGCGACCATCGGGATCGTGGCGATCATCCCGGCGCGGGCGGCGATGGCCGCGTCCGCGAACGCATCGGGGAGCGGTCGATCGACGTGCGTCGCCTCGCGGAGCACGCGCATCGCCGGCTCGAGGGCGTCGAGGATCGTCTTGTCGCCGACGGCGCAGCGTCCCCGCCGGGCGAGTGCGGCCGTCCCGACCTCGAAGGCGTCGGCGACTTCGGCGAGGTCCAGCGACGACGCCCCTGCGAACGCGAACCCGGCCTCGATGAACGCCGTCCCGTAGAGTGGCCCGCTCGCGCCCCCGACGCTCGACACGAGCGTGTGCCCGACCAGGCGCAGCAGGCCGCCGATGTCCGCCCGGTCGCCGTCCGCGTACCGATCGCCCAGCGCGGCCACGACCGCGTCGAGGCCGACGACCATGTTCGCGCCGTGGTCCCCGTCGCCGAGGGCCGCGTCGAGCCGATCGAGCAGCGCCTCGTGCCTCGCGATCGTCACGGCACCGCGGCGCAGCGCGTCGACGATGTCCGCCGACGTCAGCATGCGCGACTCCGGTCCGGCCCGGGCCGCACGCGCGGCCCGTCGCCCCCCACTATGCTCGTCACACGGCCAGTCTACGGCCGCCCGCGCCCCCCGAAGCACGGCGCGGGGCTCGGCTCCCGCGGTCGGAGGTCCGATGGTCTCGATCGTCCTCGTCGGCCACAGCCCGGAGTTGCTCCGGGGCTTGCGCGCCATGATCGCCCAATCCGCGGCGCAGGTCCCCGTCGCCACAGCCGGCGGCACGTCGATCGGCAACCTCGGGACGAGCAGCCCATCGATCCTCGCCGCGCTGAAGGCCGCCCTCGCCGCGGCGACCGGCGACGGGGTCGTCGTCCTCCTCGACCTCGGGAGTGCCTTCCTCGCCCTCGAGATGGCACTCGAGGAGCTCTCCGCGACCGAGCGCGCGCTCGTGCGGGTCAGCTCCGGTCCGCTCGTCGAGGGCGCCGTCCTCGCCGCGATCGAGGCATCCTCCCGGGCGCCGGTCGACCGTGTCGTGGCCGTCGCCGATGCAGCCTGCGCGTCCCGGAAGCTCCCCGAGGGGTGGACCGAGACGGGCCTGCCCGGAGACGGTGAGATGGTCGGCCGCTGGATCCGCCTCGCCGCGGCCCGGATCGCGGAGAGCCGGAGCTGGCTGACCGACCTGGACGCGGCCATCGGCGACGGCGATCACGGGATCAACCTCGACCGGGGCTTCGCGGCGGTCGTGGCCGGGCTCGATGCCGGGGTCCTGCGGGACTCGGCGCCCGGGCCCCTGCTGACGGCGGTGGGCAGGACGCTCAGCGGGACCGCCGGAGGGGCCAGCGGCGCGCTGTACGGACGGGCGTTCACGCGGGCCGGGTCCCGCCTCACGGGCCGCGCGGCCGGCGGGGGCCGTGTCGACGCGATCGACGCGGCCGACGCATTCGCGGAAGCCGTCGCGTCGATCGCGGCGCTCGGTCGCTCGCAGCCCGGTCAGAAGACGATGCTCGACGCTCTCGGGCCGGCAGCGGACGCCTTCCGGTCGGTCGTCGACCGTGGTGCTCCGCTCGTGCTGGCGGCGGAGCGGGCCGCCGACGCGGCGGAGTCGGGCGCCCGGGCGACTCTCCCGCTCGTCGCGACGAAGGGGCGGGCGAGCTACCTCGGGGAGCGCTCTGTCGGCCATCTCGACCCCGGCGCCGCCTCGAGCG
>JBAWVU010000235.1:0-4703 GCA_037147135.1 Chloroflexota bacterium | reverse complement strand
GGGTACGTCGCGCTGTGAGCGAGCAGCGCCCCGGGGCCGCGGAGGACGGACCGAGCGAGCCCGCGGGGGGCGGACCGATGACGGCCTCCACCGACCCGGCTCAGCGCCTTGACGACCTGGAGGCGCTCCTGCCGCACCTCACCGACGGCGACCTGCTCGCGCTCGCCGCGTACGCGTCCGGCGACGACAGGGGCATCCTCGATGCCACTCGTGGCCGCGTCGACGCCGCGGCGCGCGCCGCCGGTCGCGGGCCGGCACTCGACGCCGCGCTCGACAAGCTCCGGCGCTGGGCGATGAAGAACCCCTACACCGCCGCCGGCGTCCTCGGGGTCACGGACGGGACCAGCCGCCTGGCCCTCCGGATGAGCGCGCTGCCGGCGCTGCTGGACGCGATCACTGCCCTCGCGACGGGCGACGCGGCCGATCCCGCGGACGCTGCGCTCCTCACCGGGCCGTGGGATGAGCTCGAGAGGCCCGGCGAGGGACTCGGCGACGAGGCGGACCTAGACGTCGAGGAAGCCCTCGAGGCGGTCCATGAGGACCGCACCGACGGAGCACGCCTCTAGCGCGACGGTCGGGACGCCGGCTTCCGCCACCGCCCCCGCGACGCGCGCCCCGCGCCGGGAGCGAGCTTGCCCGCTGCGCAGCGCTGCCCGGCAGCAGGCCTCCTACGTCGCTCGTTCGCCCTTCCGCAGGTAGACGAGCCAGAAGATGCCGGCGACGAGCACCGTCCCGCCGATGATGTTCCCGATCGTCACGGGCACGAGGTTCGAGGCGAACCCGCTCCAGTCGAGCGCCGGGTAGTCGGTCGGGGAACGGCCGATCTCCGTCCAGAACTCGGCGGGCGCGAGGAGGCGGATGATGATGCCCATCGGGATGAAGTACATGTTCGCGACGCTGTGCTCGAAACCGGCGGCGACGAACGCGGCGATGGGCGGCACGATCGCGAGGATCCGGTCCGTCGTGGTTCGCGCGGAGAACGTGAGCCAGACCGCGAGGCAGACGAGCGCGTTGCAGAGTACCCCGAGCGCGAGCGCCTGGACGAAGCCATAGCCGACCTTCGTGTTCGCGGTCGCGAGGATGGTCGCACCGATCGCACCGCCGGCGAAGCGGTACTGGCCGGAGACGAAGACGAGCGCGACCGTCGAGATCGCCCCCACGAAGTTGCCGATGTAGACGATCGTCCAGTTCCTCAGCATCGAGACCGTCCGGACGCGCCGCGACGCCCAGGCGATGACGATGAGGTTGTTCCCGGTGAACAGCTCCGCGCCGGCGACGACGACGAGGATGAGCCCGAGCGAGAACGCGAGGCCGGAGAGGAGCCTGGTGATCCCGTACGGGATCGAGCCGCTGATCGCCGTCGTCCCGCCGGCGTCGTGGAGCGAGAGCCCGCCGGAGCTCACCGTGGTCGCGAAGATCGCCCCGACCGCGATGAACGCGCCGGCGAGGACCGACAGGGCGAACAGCGAGACGAAATCGAGGCCGGCCTTCTTCACGCCGACGTCGCCGGCCTTCCGCGCCATCTCGGCGGGGACGAGCGCGTCGATCCGGAGCCCGGTCTCTTCGGTGGTCATCGATCGTGCCTCCGGCTGATCTAGAAGAGCCCGACGACGTTCCCGTCGGCGTCGATATCGATCTTCTCGCCCGCCGGGTGGCTGGGCAGGCCCGGCATCGTCCGCATGTCCCCGGCGAGCGGGTAGATGAAGCCCGCCCCCGCGGCGAGCTTCACGTCGCGGACGGGGAACCGGTAGCCGGTCGGTCGGCCCTTGAGGTTGGGGTCATGGGAGAGCGAGAGGTGGGTCTTCGCCATGCAGACCGGGAGGTGCCCGTACCCGAGCCGCTCGTACTCCGCGAGCGCCTTCGTCGCGTGCGGCGCGAAGTCGACGCCGGCCGCGCCGTACACCTTCGTCGCGATCGTCTCGATCTTCTCCATGAGCGGCATCTCGTCCGGGTAGAGGAGGTGGAAGTCGGACCCGTCAGCGGAGGCCGCATCCCAGACCGCGGCGGCGAGCGCCTCGGCGCCCTTCCCGCCCTCGGCGAAGTTCGTCGTGACGACCGCGTCGCGCGCGCCGGCCGCGACGGCGGCCGCGCGGACCGCCTCGTTCTCGGCGGGCGTGTCCGTGGGGAACGCGTTGATCGCGACGATGACCGGGACGCCGTACGAGTGGACGAGCTCCACCTGCGCGGCGAGATTGGCGCAGCCTGCGCGGACCGCCTCGACGTTCTCAGTGGTGAGCGCCGGGTCGAGGGGCTTGCCCGCCACGATCCGACCGACGCCGCCGTGCATCTTCAGGGCGCGGATCGTCGCCACGACGACCGCCGCGTCCGGCTTCAGCCCGGACGCCCGGCACTTGATGTCGAAGAACTTCTCGGCGCCCATGTCGGCCCCGAAGCCGGCCTCGGTCACGACGATGTCGGAGGTCGCGAGGGCGACCCGGTCGGCGATGATCGAGCTGTTGCCGTGGGCGATGTTCGCGAACGGCCCGCAGTGGACGTAGGCGGGACCGCCCTCGAGGGTCTGGAGCAGGTTCGGCTTGATCGCGTCGCAGAGGAGGACCGTCATCGCGCCGGCGACCTTGAGGTCCTCGGTCGTCACGGCCTCGCCGTGCTTGTTCGTCGCGACGACGATCCGGCCGAGCCGGGCGCGGAGGTCGAAGAGGTCCTTCGAGAGGGCGAGGATCGCCATGACCTCGGACGCGACGGTGATCACCCACTCGGACTCGCGCGGGATCCCGTTCTCCTTGCCGCCGAGGCCGATGACGGCCTTCCGGAGCGCCCGGTCACTGATGTCGACGACGCGCGGCCAACGGATCGAGAAGAGGTCGATGTCGAGGGCGTTCCCGTGGTGGAGGTGGTTGTCGAGGAACGCGGAGGCGAGGTTGTGCGCAGCGCTGATCGCGTGGATGTCGCCCGTCAGGTGGAGGTTGAAGTCCTCCATCGGGATGACCTGGCTGTAGCCGCCGCCCGCGGCGCCGCCCTTGATCCCGAAGACCGGACCCAGCGACGGCTGGCGGATCGCGACCGACGCTTTGCGCCCGATCCGGTTGAGGCCCTGCGCGAGGCCGACCGTGGTGGTCGTCTTGCCCTCGCCGAGCGGTGTCGGCGTGATCGCCGTGACGACGACGTACTTGCCCAGCGGGCGCTCGCGCTCGACGCGCTCGACGCCGGCGAGCGTGATCTTCGCCTTCGTCGGACCGTAGTACTCGATCTCGTCGGGCCGGAGCCCCAGGTCCGCGGCGACGTCGCCGATCGGACGCGGGGTCACCGAGCGAGCGATCTCGAGGTCGGACGGGAAGCTCATGGAACGCCTCCGGGCGAAGGTGCGCACGGTGAGACCGCGCGCGGGCTGAGGGACGGCGCGCCATCGCACCGGTCCGTGTGGATCAGTGGACGGCCCCGATCGGCGCCGGCCGGCGCGCCTTCCTGCGGCGTCCGCCGGTCGCGGCCTGTCGGTCGGCGGCCTGCAGGAGCTGCGTGAGGAGGATGGCGTTCGTCACGGGTCCGACACCCCCGGGGACCGGGGTGATCGCCGAGACGACATCTCGCGCCGATGCGAAGTCGACGTCGCCGACGAGAACACCGTCCACGACGTTGATGCCGACGTCCACCACCACGGCACCTCGCTTGAGCATCGCACCGGTGATGAGCCGGGGACGTCCGATGGCGGCGACGACCACATCGGCCGTCTTCAGCACGGCACGGAGATCGTGCGTGCGCGAGTGGGCGATCGTGACGGTCGCGTGCTCTCGCAGGAGGAGGAGCGCGGCCGGCTTCCCGACGACGTTCGACCGGCCCACGACCACCGCGCGCTTGCCCTTGAGCTCGATCCCCGATCGGACGAGGATCTCGACCGCCGCCCTCGCGGTCGCGGGGAGGAAGCCGTCGTAGCCGAGGGCGAGGAGGCCGGCGTTGAGGGGGTGGATCCCGTCGATGTCCTTCGCGGGATCGAGCGAATCGAGGACCGTCCAGAGGTCGAGATGGCGCGGCAGCGGCATCTGGACGATGACGCCGTTGATGAGCGGATCGTCGTTGAGCCCCTCGATGACCGCGCGGAGACGGGCATTGGAGGCGCGACCGGAGACCTCGACCATCCGGCCGTGGACCCCGACGTTCCGGCAGCTCCGGAGGATCTGCTGGAGGTAGACGGCAGACGGCGCGTCGCGGCCGACGATGACGACGGCGAGCGTGGGCCGATACCCGTTCCGGCGCTCGTAGGCGACTACCGCATCCTTGACTCCCGCGCGGATCTCCGCCGCGATCGGAGCGCCCTGGAGGAGCCGCGGTCCCCCGCGCGGACTCATCCCTCGAGCGGCTCTCGCAACGCCCCGGACGCGACGACGGCCCGCACGGCCCGCGCGATCCGGTCGACGTCCGCGAGAACCTCTTCGGCTCGGAACCCCAGGTCGTCCGCGGCCGCGCGGTCGGTCATGAACGGCAGGTTCACGCGCACGTTCTCCGCGGCACCGTGCGCGGCGGCTACCGCGAGGTGGGCGGCGACCGAGAGGTCACTCGCCGCGTTCTGGTTGCTGCGGCCCGCGAGCGCTTCGGCGGCTTCCACGACCTCGCGGCAGCACCGGAGGACCTCCGCCGGGACGCGAGCCGCGTGGAGCGCGGCCTCGCCGATCGCCGTGACGCGGACCGCCTTCTCCTCGTCCGTCGCGCGTGGGAGCTTCATCGCGTCCCCGAACCACTCGTACGCAGCC
>JBAWVU010000234.1:0-4711 GCA_037147135.1 Chloroflexota bacterium | reverse complement strand
ACGGACACGCCAACCTCCCTGTAGGCGGACACGGACTTCCTCGCTGGCGGACAGCAGACCTCCATGTCGGCGGACAGCTGATCTCCACGTCGGCGTCCGGTCCACACGTCGCGATCCCCCCGGACCGGTGACCCTTGCGGTGTTCCGACACGCAAGCAGCCACCCGGACCGGAGGGATCGTGAAGAAGTCTGACAGGGAGATCATGGAGATCCTCGAAGCGTTCGATCTCACCCGCTGCGCCTATTCGGCGGCCGGCCTTGCCGCCTGCGATCCGAAGACCGTCGCCCGCTACGTTCTCGCCCGTGACATCGGGGGCGACCAGCACGCCCCCGTTCACCGGCCGATGCTCGTCGACCGGTACCGCGACAAGATCGAGGAGCTCGTCGAGCGCTCCGGGGGCAGGGTCCGCGCGGACATCGTCCACGAGCGCCTCTGTGCCCTCGATCCCGAGCTCCCGTACACCGCGAGCGAGCGCACGACGCGCCGGGCGGTGAAGTCCGCGAAGGCGGCATACCGGGCCGGGCGTCGCCGGACGTACCGGCCCTGGATCACCGAGCCCGGGATGTGGCTCCAGTTCGACTGGGGCCACGGACCGGAGCGTGGAAGGCCGACCGACCCTCCTCTTCTGTGCCTGGCTCGCCTGGAGCCGGTTCCGGGTCGTCATCCCGACCTGGGACCGCACCCTCGGCAGCCTGCTCGCCTGTCTCGATGCGACCCTGCGGATCATCGGGGGTGTTCCCACGTATGCCCTCACCGACAACGAGCGGACGATCACGATCGATCGGGTCGCCGGCATCGGGGTCCGCCACCCCGAGATCGTCGCTGCCGGCCGCCACTACGGCATGGAGGTCACCGCCTGCGTGCCCTTCGACCCGGAGAGCAAGGGCGGCAGCGAAAGCACCGTGAAGATCGCGAAGGCCGACCTCGTGCCGACCGAGGCGAACCTGCTGCCCGCCTATCGGCGCTTCGGCGACCTCGCCGCCTCCTGCGTCGCGTTCTGCGCGGAGGTGAACGGCCGGGTCCACCGCGAGACCTCTCGGCGCCCGGACGACCTGCTCGCGATCGAGCGCGCCCACCTCCACGTCCTGCCTGCCGATCCGTACACCGCGGCTCTCGGGGTGACCCGGACCGTCGCCCCGGACCAGACGATCCGCCTCGGGTCGGTCCGCTACTCGGTCCCCCTCGCGTTCGTCGGTGCCGAGATCTGGGTGCGGGTCGCCGGTGACGAGGTCGTCATCGTCGCCGCGACCGCGACGGGGCTCGCCGAGATCGCCCGCCACCGGTGCTCGACGCCCGGCCAGCCGAGGCTCGACGATGCCCACTTCCTCGATCATCCCGCCGGCAGAGGGACCCGGGGAGCCCGGCCGCGCCCCGTCGCTTTGGACGAGGTCGCCTTCCTCGCCCTCGGTCCGGGTGCACACGCCTGGCTCATCGAGGCGGCCGCGTCGGGTGCCTCCCGGGTGCGCGCGAAGATGGCCCGGGCAGTCGAGCTCGCGGCCCTCGTCGGGTGGGAGCGGGTCGAGGTCGCGCTCGGGGTCGCCGCGACCGCCGGTCGCTTCGCCGAGGGTGACCTCGCATCCATCCTCGACCATCTCTCCGGTCGCGAGCCCGAGGCGGGTCTCGCGCGCGTCGACGAGGCGTTCAGCGTCCAGGCTGGCACCGGGGCCTGGGCGAGCCTCGGCCGATGAACCCGCCGACCCCACCGCCGCTGCCCCCTGAGCTCACCGCGGTGCTGCATCGGCTCCGCCTCCCGTACATCCGCCGCGCCGCCCCCGAGGTCTGCGCCACTGCCCGCGCCCAGCGCTGGGATCCCGCCGAGGTCCTCCGGGTCCTGCTCGTCGAAGAGGCGGCCGGGCGGGATGCGGCGACGACGGCGATGCGCCGCCGGGCGGCCGGGTTCCCATCGGGCAAGACGCTCGCCTCCTGGCGGGAGAGCGAGTCGGCGATCCCGCTCCCCACCCAGCACGCCCTCGCCACCCTCGAGTGGCTTACCCGGGCCGAGAACCTCGTCCTCGCCGGTCCGAGTGGCACCGGGAAGACCCACTACGTCGAGGGCCTCGCCGCGGCGGCGATCGACGCGGGGCGGCGAGTCGCCTGGTTCAGCCTCGAGTCGCTCACCGCGACGATCGGACGGGCGAAGGTCGACGGCTCGGTCGGGCGGGTCGTCGCCCGCATCTGCCGGAGCGACCTCATCGTCGTCGACGACATCGGCATGCTCCCTGCCGGGCAGGAGGCGGCCGAGGCCTTCTACCGCGTCGTCGACGCCGCCTATGAGCGCCGGAGCGTCGCTGTCACGAGCAACCTCCACCCGTCCGGATTCGACACGATCATGCCCAGGACCCTCGCCACCGCGACCGTCGATCGGCTCCTCCACCACGCCCACGTCGTCCTCACCGAGGGCGCCTCCTATCGACTCGCCGAGGCGACCGCGGGGAAGGGGGTGGTGCCCCTGGGCTGACCACCACGGGAGATCAGCTGTCCGCCGACCGGGAGATCAGCTGTCCGTGGAGATGGAGGTCTGCTGTCCGCCTACGTGGAAGTCCCGGTGTCCCTTGACAACCAATCCGGCGTACAACATGTCCGGGCCTCCAAGGTGCTTGGTTGCGATGACAACCCGACGTTGCCACCGCCTGTCAATGGCCAGGTAGAAGTACCCACCTATGGCCATGAGAAGTACCCACCCCGGAGGAGGTCTCAGGCCTTCGTCGACGGCCCACCCGCTCTCGTTCTCGCTTCCTTCATCCGGTAGGAGTCGCCCGACGTGACGACGGTCACCGCGTGGTGGAGGAGGCGGTCGAGGAGGGCGACCGCCGTGGTGTGCTCGGGGAGGAAGCGGCCCCAGGAAGCTGGCCTTGGCATACGTTCCCGTCGACGTCGGGACGCCGTTTCGGCAGGTTTCACGTTCAGCGAACACCGTTGCGGACTGCGATCGCTGCTGATTGACATTCGATGTGGAGCGCCCCATTGTTAGGTAGCACCTTGCAAGTCGCAGTGTCGTGGAAGGAGTGCGGTGTCGGACCGAGCGGGCCTGCGTCTCGTCGAGGGTGCGCCGGTCGCTGGAGCCGACCTTGCGGTCCTCGATGCCCGGACCTTTCAGGCACGCTGCGTCGAGGGATACCTCGCGAGCCGGGTGGCCCGCGGCTTCAGCCCGGTCACCATCGAAGGCGAGGCGGGCGTCCTCGAACGCTTCCTTGCAATCGCCCGGCGCCCTGCCTGGGAGCTCACCGCGGGCGACGGCGCGCTCGTGACGGTCACCACGTCGTGGGAAGGCCGCGAGCAGATCGCATCGTTCACCCTGCCGCGTGCGGCGAACGGCTGCGTGGAACATGGAGGGTACCGATGATTGAGCCGACGCAACCTGCCCGGAGTGAGTCGCGGACGTCGCTCGGAGAGGCGCGCGAGTTGCGCGAGTTCGAAGAGCGCGAGGACTGGAATCCCGCGCCCGAGGAGGAGTTCCTCCGCGACACGATCGAGATCGTCGAGGGATTCGCCCTGCCGCTCCAGTCACAGGCGCTGACGGTCCTCCTCGACGTTCCTGAGGCGGAAGCCGACATCTGGATTGGCTGGGGAGTCCATGTCTTCCACGGCAACGACGGCCTGAAGAAAGCCCGCCAACTGGAGGACTACCTCAACGACCGCTTCGATCGGGCCGAGGCCTCCCCCGGCGACGACTTCTTCAGCCTTCTCTCCCGGGCGAGCTTCCGCGGCCGGCCGCTCACGCGTGCCGAGCTCCTCGGCTTTGCCAATCTCGCCTTCGCTGGCGGCCGCGATACGATCATCCACTCGATCGCCTGCGCGATCGGCCATCTTGCCGGCACCCCAGCCGATTTGGCCTTCCTCCGGGCCGATCCCGACCGGATCATCCACGCCGCGGAAGAATTCTTCCGGGTCTTCATGCCGTTGACGCACATCGGCCGCGTCTGTCCGGTAGCCACCGAGGTCGACGGGATCACCGTCGAGCCGGGGGGGCGGGTCTCCCTGGCGTGGGCCTCGGCCAATCTCGATGGCACGGTGTTCGACGAGCCGCTCTCCATCCGGCTCGACCGACGCCCCAATCCGCACGTCTCGTTCGGCTTCGGAGCCCACCTCTGCCTGGGTGCGGCCCACTCCCGGACCGTGATGAAATCGCTCCTCTCGGCCCTCTGTCAGCGGGTGGAGCGGATCGACCTCGTCTCAAAGCGCGATCGGGTGGAGAAGACCGCCGCCTATGAGCGCACCCTCGGCTACGACGAACTGACGATCCGGATGGCCCCCGCGACGCAGCCTGGCTGAGCCGTCGCCGCGAACTCCGCCCTCACGGCTTCTTCCGCTCGTAGGTGACGAGGAACTGCTGCGTCCCCTCGGCGGTCTTGAACTCCGTCGGCCGGTCTTTGCCGCTGAAGTCGTAACAGACCCGGAGCGCGTCCTTCTCGACCTCGACGATGCCGAGGATCGTCTTCCCCTTGTTCGGGCCGACCACCCCAACGATGTCGATCGCCGCGGGGGTGGCTGCCGCATCGACCTTCACCGTTCCCTTGTCCACCTCCTTGCCGACGGTGACGGTGTAGGCCTCGCCGGCGATCTCGAGGACGATCCCCTGGCGGGCCTCCTCGGGAAACGGCTGGCCGGCGAACTCCATCGCCACCGGCAGCCAGATGCCGTCGAGGAGCGACGTTCCATCATCGGCCGCCACGACGGAAACAGCGGCGACGATTCCGTAGGCCATGATGG
>JBAWVU010000233.1:0-4723 GCA_037147135.1 Chloroflexota bacterium | reverse complement strand
GGTCTCGGCAACGACCTCGGCGGCTCGCTGCGGATCCCGGCCCAGATGTGCGGGATCACGTCGATCAAGCCGTCGCGCGGCCGCGTGGCGGAAGCCGCGGTCACGGAGCCTACGGTCCAGCCGCTCTCGATCCAGATGACGATGTGCTCCGGACCGATGGCCCGCCGCGTCGCGGACCTGCGGCTCGCGCTGGGGATCCTCAGCGCACCGGACCCCCGCGACCCGCGCTGGGTGCCGGCGCCCCTGGTGGGCCCGGCAGTCGATGGGCCGATCCGGGTGGCGGTCGTCCGCGACCCGCTCGGCGCCGGGACCGACCCGCACGTGCTCGCCGGGATCGACCGAGCCGCCGGCTGGCTCTCCGACGCGGGCTACGCCGTCAGCGAGATCGAGCCGCCGCAGATCGGCGAGGCGACCGCGGCGTGGGTCAGCACGATCTACGCCGACGTCCAGACGATCTGGCCGGGCATGGAGCCGATCGCGGGAGCGGGCGTCAGCGCATTCCTCGACGCCTGCCGGTCGACGGGTGTCTTCACGCACGTCGACCAGGCAGCGCAGCTCGCGGCGTGGATCGCCGTATACCAGCTGAGCGCCGCCTGGGGGCAGTTCCTCCAGGACCACCCGATCGTGCTCTCCCCGATCACCTGCGAGCGTCCGTGGCTCGTCGGCGACGACATCTCGCGCGTGCAGGAGATCGCCGCGTCGATGCGGATGATCCTGCCGGTCAACATCCTCGGCCTGCCCGGGTGCGCCGTGCCCGTCGGCGCGGACGACGGCCTCCCGCAGGGCGTGCAGCTCATCGGCGGCCGGTTCCGGGAGGACCTGCTGCTCGACGCGGCCCAGGCGATCGAAGATCGCGCGCCGGTCCTCACGCCCATCCAGCCGCGGGTGCTGGTGACCGCGTAGGGCCTGCCGGCCCGACGCCAGACAGCCGCGGTCGCGTCATCGGGCGCGGCCGCGGCTCCCAGCGGATACCCACCAGGGAACAGGAGGAACACGCCATGACGGACGCACCGATCAAGGTCGGGCTCATCGCCGAGCTGACCGGTCCCCTGTCGTTCATGGGGATCGCCGGCGCCAATACCACCCGGATGGTCATCGACGACATCAACGCCGGCGGCGGGATCCTGGGGCGGCAGGTCGAGCTCTTCCTCGAGGACGGCGAGACGACCGACAGCGTCGCCGAGGCCAAGGCGGCGAAGCTCGTCGAGCAGGATCGCGTCGACGTGATCTTCGGCGGCATCTACAGCTCCACGCGGCAGGCGATCAAGAAGTCGGCCGTAACCGAAGGCAAGCGGCTCTACCTCTACCCGGAGCAGTACGAGGGTCGGGAGAACGACCCGCTCATCTTCTGCACCGGCCCGGTGCCGGCGCAGCAGGTCGAGCCGTTGCTCCCGTGGCTCATGCGGGAGACCGGGGCGAAGAAGCTCTACCTGCCGTCGGCCGACTACATCTGGCCGCACCTGCTGAACGAGAGCGCCCGCGAGGTCGTCACGGCGAACGGCGGCACCATCGTCGGCGAGGAGTACTTCCCGCTCGACCACGCCGACTACGGCGAGACGATCGGGCGGATCATGTCGAGCGGCACGGACGTGGTCTTCAACACGATCGTCCCGCCCGGCCTCACGCCGTTCCTCGACCAGCTCCACGCCGCCGGCTTCACGCAGCGGGGCGGGCGGATCGTCTGCACGTACTTCGACGAGAACGTCCTGAACCTCGTGCCCGCCGAGCAGGTGGAGGGGCTGTACAGCTGCCTCGACTACTACCAGGAGGTCAGCGATCCGTTCAGCCAGGAGCTGCTCGCCCGGTACAACGAGCGCTTCCCGGGCAGCGCCAAGTTCACGGCAGGCAGCGGTTGCTCGGGTCTCTACCGGGCGCTGAAGCTCTGGGAGACTGCCGTGAACGAGGCGGGCTCCCTCGTCCAGGAAGATGTCATCAGGGCACTCGACCACGCGAAGCTCGCCGTGGGGCCGGGTGGTCCGGCTGAGATGGTGCCCGGTCAGCATCACGTTCGCATGAACATGTACATCGCCCAGGCGCAGAGCGGCACGTTCAAGGTCGTCAAGAACCTGGGGGTCATCGATCCGAAGGAATGCGTGCACGGCACGAGCCAGGTCATCTAGGTCGGACGGTCCCCGAGTCCTCCCGACACTTGGGATACCGATCTCAAGATGGGCAACGACGCCGCCGCTCCATGCTTGTCGTGCTCGAAGCGATGAGCAGGAGGGGCGGCGCCGTGGTGAGTGATGACGTCCCGGATGGGTTCCGGCTGCGCCTGCTCAGCCTCGCGCGCAGGGCCGCATACGCACCCGACCGCATTTTGGTCAGGAATGGAGAAGCGGCTCGTGCGGCGGTCAGTCAGAATCCGCGCCACGCGGCCGTCCCGCATCGCGACCGGGACGGTCGTGCACCCGCGATGACCTCGCGGTCGCGGGAGCGGTTCCGAGGGTCGAGGGTCTCCATTCCGAGTCACACAGGGGCGTGTCATGACCTACGTCGTGGACTTCACCAACGTCTCCACCACGGGCCTGGAATCCTCACCGGTTGCGTCCGCGCTCGCCGGGCTGCGGGCGAACGAGGCCCGCTACTTCAAGAACAAGTACGACCACGTCTTCACGGTGGAACCGGCGAGCGATGCCGGGGAGACCATCGAGTGGGTGCACCGGATCCTCACCGAGGAGCGCGACCTCGTCATCTCGGCCCGCCCACTCGAGGCGACGGGGTTCCAGGTCGCGAACATCCGGATGGCCTACGTCTTCTACGAGAGCGGCCTGTCGATCAACGTGATGTACACCATCGACGACCGGGCGAAGAGGGCGGTCGGGTTCAAGCTCTCCGACGGGATGGAGGTCCCGGCCGAGCTCGCCTCGCGGTTCAGGTTCGCACGCCAGAAGTCGAAGCTGGCGGGAACCATCCGCGGTTCGTTCTTCGTGATCAAGGGCGAGTACTGATCTCGCCCCTGATGGAGACCGGCGTCCCGTGTCCACACTCGGTCAGGCCGACCGACCAGCGAGCGTGGAGAGCGCGAACCGCCGCCGAGTGGGGCCGGGCCTCCGCGTCGTCGCCCCTGTCGGCCAGGCAAGACTCCAGGCGCGGCCCGAGCGTGAGCCCTCACGTGGCGGACACCGCCAGGTAGACAGCAGGTCCTCGGTTCAGATCCGAGTGTCTGCTCCAGCGATCCGATCGAAGCAGCCGGCCACGGGGCCGGCTGCTTCGATCACCGCCGTTGGTCGCGTCCGGGAGCCGGTACCCTGTGCGCACCATGGCGCCCGAGTTCATCTTCACGACGTACAGGCTCGCCCGGCACTACCCACCCGACCGGACAGTGCTGGAGAACATCTCGCTGTCGTTCTACCCGGGCGCCAAGATCGGCGTTATCGGGGCCAACGGCGCCGGCAAGTCCAGCCTCCTGCGGATCATGGCCGGGCTCGACGACGGCTTCTCGGGGGAGGCCCGCCTCACGCCCGGGTTCACCGTGGGCTACCTCAGCCAGGAGCCGCAGCTGGACCCGACGAAGGACGTCAAGGGCAACGTCCTCGACGGGGTCGCGCAGGTCCAGGCGCTGCTCGACGGCTACAACGCGGTCATGGCCAAGTGGTCCGAGCCCAACGCCGACTACGAGGCCGTCGGCGCCGAGCAGGCCGCCCTCGAGGACAGGATCGCCGTCACCGATGCGTGGAACCTCGAGCGCAACGTGGGCATCGCCATGGACGCGCTGCGCTGCCCGCCGGACGATGCCGGCGTCACCACCCTCTCCGGCGGCGAGAAGCGGCGCGTGGCGCTCTGCCGCCTGCTGCTGAGCCACCCCGACCTCCTCCTGCTCGACGAGCCGACCAACCACCTCGATGCCGAGTCGGTCTGGTGGCTGGAGCGGTTCCTGCAGGAGTACTCGGGCACCGTCGTCGCGGTCACGCACGACCGGTACTTCCTGGATAACGTCGCCGAGTGGATCCTCGAGCTCGACCGCGGCCGGGGGATCCCGTTCGAGGGCAACTACTCCAGCTGGCTGGAGCAGAAGCTCGCGCGGCTCTCCCTCGAGCAGAAGTCGGTCGACGCCCGTCAGCGGACGCTCGCCCGCGAGCTCGAGTGGGTGCGCCTGTCCCCACGGGCCCGGCAGGCCAAGGGGAAGGCGCGACTGGGCGCGTACGAGAAGCTCCTGGCGGATGCCCAGGCCGACCGAGAGGCCGGCCGCGAGCTGGAGATCGCGATCCCACCCGGCCCGCGGCTCGGCGAGTCCGTCATCGAAGCGACCGATCTCCGGAAGGCCTTCGGCGACCGGCTGCTCATCGACGACCTGTCCTTCTCGCTGCCGCGCGCGGGCATCGTCGGCGTCATCGGCGCGAACGGCGCGGGCAAGACGACGCTCTTCCGGATGATCCTCGGGCAGGAGAAGGCCGACGCCGGCACGATCCGGATCGGCGAGACGGTGCAGCTCAGCTACGTGGACCAGGAGAGGGACGACCTCGGCGCGGATCGGACGGTCTTCGACGAGATCGCCGAGGGCGCGGAGTTCATCAAGGCCGGTAGCCGCGAGGTCCCCGCGCGCGCGTACGTCTCGAGCTTCAACTTCCGGGGCACGGACCAGCAGAAGCTCTGCGGCGCGCTGTCCGGTGGCGAGCGGAACCGGGTGCACCTCGCGAAGCTGCTGCGGGGAGGCGCGAACCTGCTGCTGCTCGACGAGCCCACCAACGACCTCGACGTCGACACCCTGCGCGCCCTCGAGGAC
>JBAWVU010000232.1:0-4774 GCA_037147135.1 Chloroflexota bacterium | reverse complement strand
ATGATGGAGTTGAGCATGGTTGGTCTAGTGGTTGTGTCCCGCGTGCGGGTCGGGGACCTGCGCGAGGGCGGCGGACGGGAGGGAGGAGGCCGCGGCGAGGAACGCCCCGAGGAGGGCGCGGGAGAGGGCCGGCATCGCGTCTTGCTTCATCGCCCTCTCTCCGTCCCCCATCGCCCGCCGGATTTCCCGGAGGGTGCGTCTCGGCTAACCTCCCGGCGCAGTGGGCCCGTTCCTCCTTCGCCTCGCCGACGTCTGGAGCCTCTACCTCCACGTCCTCGAGAGGACCGGGGCTCTCGCCCGCCTCTCGTCGCTCTCCCTGCCGCTCGAGCCCTCCCTCCGGCCGTTCTGGGCCCTCGTCCTCGCCGGGACGGCCGTCTTCCTCCTCTACTCGGCCCTCGCTTGCGGGGACGACATGCGCGTCCGGTCGTTCCGCGCCGTCACGCTCCTCGCGGGGGCGACTCTTCCCCTGGCGGCCCTCCGGGTCCAGGACGGGCCGTGGAGGATTCCTCTCGGGGGAGGGATCCTCCCCCTCCTCCTGGCCGCCGGGCTCGTCCACCGTTCGCTCGCCGCCGCCCGGAGGAGCGGGGCCGCCGAGCGCTGGATCCTCCGGACCCGCTGGGGCGTGGAACTGGCGGGCCTGGCACTCTTCTCTGTCGCGGCGGGGCTCTTCCTCTCCCGCGGCTCGCTGAGCCTCTCGGCCTCGCGGGCGCACCTCGAGTTCGTCGTCCCCGCGGATGCCGCGCCGGCCCTCGCGGCGCGCCTCGACGAGATCGGCCTACCGGCCGCATCGCGGCTCCGGCGCGGCCGCGGCGTCGTCACGTGGAAGAGCGGCGAGACCATCGGGACCTTCTTCCGACTCATCGGTGCGGGAGGTTCGCTCCTCGAGCTCGAGGCCCGCCAGGTGGCGCGTGCCCTGCGCGGTGAGCTCAACCGCGTCATCAACGCAGAGTCGGCGAATCTTCAGCGGGCAGTCGCGGCGTCGTCGAGACAGGTCACGGCCATCGAGCGTCTCGAGCTCGACGGCCGTTACGACGAGCTGCCGCACGTGACCCGGCTCGTGGCCGACGCGCGACGCGCGGAGCCCGAGGCCACGCTCTCCGAGCTCGCCGAGCGGCTGGGGATCCACCGTTCAGCCGTCCAGCGCGCGCTCGAGCGTGTCGAATCCCTGGCGCTCCACGACGACCAGGGCGTGGGCCGTCACGTCGCCGGGCCGCGCGTGCGCCGGAGCAGGACCGCGGTCCGGGTCGCCCCGCCCGCCTGAGCTCGCCCGGGGGGGCCGTCGGTCCCGCCGGTATGGGCCGACCCGCACGCGGTCGCACGGGTGCCTTCTGGCATCATGGCGGCATGCGCAACATCATCATCGCCGCCAACTGGAAGATGAACACGACCCCCGCCGATGCGGGAGACCTTGCCGCGACGATCGCCGCCGCGTCCCGAGCGCCCGGCGTCGTCCGGGTCATCTGCCCGCCGTATCTCTCGCTTGCAGCGGTCCGCGACGTGGTCACCGAGGAGGGGATCGACGTCGGAGCACAGGACGTCCACCACGAGCTTGCCGGCGCCTATACCGGCGAGATCTCCGCGCCCATGCTCGCGGGCCTTGCGACGTGGGTCATCCTCGGCCACTCGGAGCGACGCCGCGACGCGTTCGAGTCCGACGCGCTCATCAACAAGAAGCTCGCCCGTGCGCTTGACAGCGGGCTCCGCCCGATCGTCTGCGTCGGCGAGCAGCTCGCGGACCGGGATGCCGGACGCGCCGAAGACGTGGTCGCCGAGCAGGTCCGCGGGTGCCTGGCAGGCCTGGACGCCGGCGTGCTCACGGCCGGCGAGCTGGTCATCGCCTACGAGCCTGTCTGGGCGATCGGGACCGGCCGGACCGCAAGCGCAGCCGATGCCGCCGCGATGTCGGAGGCGATCCGCCGGGTCGTCGCCGAGATCGCTTCGCCGGAGCTCGCCGCCTCGGTGCCGATCCTCTATGGGGGGAGCGTCACGAGCGCGAACATCGCCGAGTTCCTCGCCGAGCCGTCGATCGACGGCGCGCTCGTCGGCGGCGCGTCCCTCAAGCCGGCCGAGATGTCGGGGCTCGTCGGCCAGGCGAGCATCACGGCTGCGGCCCGCGCCGCGGCCGAGGTCGCATGATCGTGGCGGAGGAGGGGGCACCCGACGAGGGTGCCGCCGACGCGCGAGCGTCGGCGGCGAGCCCGCAGACGGCGGCGTGATGTCGACCGGCCGCGACTGGCCGCGACCGGCCGTCCTCGTCGTCATCGATGGCTTCGGCATCGGGGATCGGCCCGAAGACGACGCCATCGCGGCTGCCCGGATGCCGGTCTGGCGGGACCTCCTCGCGCGTTGGCCGCACTCGGTGCTGCGCGCGTCCGAGGATGCGGTCGGCCTGCCTCCCGGCCAGATGGGCAACTCGGAGGTCGGCCATCTCAACATCGGCGCGGGGAAGCCGGTCGTCCAGGACCTGCCGCGCATAGACGCCGCCATCGCGGACGGGACCTTCTTCACGCGGCCCGCGCTCCTCGAGGTCTGTGCACGTGCCGTCGAGCGAGGCAGGCCCCTCCATCTCATCAGCCTCGTGGGACCCGGCGGCGTCCACGCGAACGACCGTCACCTGGTCGCGGTCGTGGAGCTCGCGGCTCGGCAGGGCGTCGCGAGCGTCCGCGTCCACGCGATCCTCGACGGCCGTGACACCCCGCCGCGATCCGCGATCGGCTTCGTTCCGGACCTCGAGGCGCGGCTCGCCGTTGCCCACCCCGACGTCCGCATCGCGACGGTCGCCGGCCGCTACTACCCGATGGACCGCGACAAGCGCTGGGAACGGACCGCGGCCGGCTACCGGGCGATCGTCCATGGTGTCGCGGCGCACGAGGCGTCGAGCGCGACCGCCGCGGTCGATGCGGCCTACGCGCGCGGCGAGAACGACGAGTTCGTCGTGCCCACGCTCGTCGCCGGCGTCGACGGACGGGTCCGCGATGGCGACGCCGTCCTCCACTGCAACTTCCGCGCCGACCGCGCGCGCCAGCTCACGCACGCCCTCGCCGACGCCGAGTTCGGCATGTTCGATCGCGAGGACGCCGGCCCGGTGCCGGCCGGCCTCCTCATCGCGACCATGACCAGGTACGAGTCGGACCTGCCGGTGCGCGTGGTCTTCCCGCCCGAGGTCTCCACCTCGCTCGCGGAGGTCGCGTCCGGGGCTGGCTGGCGCCAGCTGCACGTGGCGGAGACCGAGAAGTACGCGCACGTCACGTACTTCTTCAACGGCGGCCGCGAGGAGCCGTGGCCCGGCGAGGAGCGCCTCCTCGTGCCCAGCCCCAAGGTCGCCACGTACGACCTCCAGCCCGAGATGAGCGCGGCGGGCGTGACGGACGCGCTCGTCGAGGCGATCGTCTCCGACCGCTACGACCTCATCGTCGCGAACTACGCCAACCCGGACATGGTCGGGCACACGGGCATGTGGGACGCGACGGTCCGCGCCTGCGAGACCGTCGACGCGTGCCTCGGGAGGGTGGTCGACGCGATCGGATCGGTGGAGGCCGCGCACCCGGATGGCCCCGGCGCGCTCCTTGCGCTGACCGCGGACCACGGGAACGCCGACCAGATGCGTGACGCGAACGGCAAGCCGATGACGGCGCACTCGCTCAACCCGGTCCCGTTCCTCCTCGCCGGGCGATCGGTGGCCGGGATCCGCCTCCACGATGGCGTCCTCGCAGACGTCGCGCCGACGGTCGCCGAGCTCGTCGGGCTGCCCCGCTGGGAGGGCATGACGGGACGGTCGCTCGTCGATCGCGCGTGATGGTCCGGAGCGCGGCGGTCTGGACCGTGACGGTCGGGAAGGTGACGGTCCAGAGCGTGGCCGCCGGGAGTGCGGCCGCCGGATCCGGACCGGCCCGACCCGTGGCCGGGCGTCGCGGCGCCCTGTGCTACCATCCGCCGGTCGAACGCAGGAGGTCTCTCGCGCCGTGAATCCCTTCCTGGCCGCTGGCCAGCTCATCGTGAGCATCGCGCTCATGGCCTCGATCCTCATGCAGGCGCGCGGCGTCGGCCTGTCGGCGGCGTTCGGTGGCGACTCGTCGGTCTACCGGAGCCGGCGCGGCGTCGAGAAGCGCCTGTTCCAGTTCACCATCGTCCTCTGCGCCCTCTTCGTCATCTTCTCGCTCGCGAGCTACCTGAAGCTCGGCTAGCGGCGCCCCCGGCGCCCGCCCCCCAGCGGCCGCGCCCATCGCGGCAGGTCGGCTGCGATCGGGCTGTCGCCGGCCTCGCAGCGGATCGGACTCCATGCCTCATCGAGACCGGGCCGTCATCCTCGTCTTCGTCGTCGCCCTGAGCGTGCTCGGGATCGGCACCCTCCTGCCGGTCGCCACGCCCGGCAGCCTCGGTGCCGTCCCGTCGCCCAGCCCGTCCCCATCGGCCCAGGCCGTGCAGGTCGCGTACCGCGATGGCGTCGTGGGCAGGCCCTCCTCCATCACGCCGCTCACCGCGCGGACGCGCGCGGACCGCGACCTCGTCGCGCTCGTCTTCCGGGGCCTCGTCCGGCTCGGCCCGGGCCAGACGCTGGCCCAGGACCTCGCGGATGCGTGGACCGTCGGTGCGGGTGGCAAGACCTACACGTTCACGATCCGTCCGGATGCCACGTGGCAGGACGGCGTCCCCGTCACCGCCGAGGACGTGGTCTTCACCGTCGGCATGCTCAAGGACCCCGACTACACCGGGCCCGCGGGGCTGCCCCGCTGGGAGGGCATGACGGGACGGTCGCTCGTCGATCGCGCGTGAT
>JBAWVU010000231.1:0-4776 GCA_037147135.1 Chloroflexota bacterium | reverse complement strand
CCCCGTGGTTCTCCATCGAGCCGGCCGCGGCCGGCTCGATGGAGAACCACGGGGTCGGGTCCGCGACGTCGTCGCGATCGAACGAGAGCTCGATCCCGGTCCCGACCGGAACACCCGTCACGCCATCCTCGGGGATGGTGCCCACGACGCGGGGTGGCGCCGCGGCACGGAACGCCCAGCCTCCGGCGAGCGACCCGTCCGGCTCGGCGAGGGTGAACCGGTACGTTCCGCCGCGCTCGAGCGCCGTCGCCGGCCGGACGACGACCCGCGAGGGATCCGCGCCCGTCTCGATGGCGAAGTCGATCGCGGGCTCCACGCTGAGGCCCGCGGCGAGCGCCGCGGCGTGGGTCGCAGTGAGGCTGTGCAGCGTGAAGGTCGTGGCGGGATCCGGGCCGGCGCCGTCGGCGATGTCCGCGACGAGCTCCGCCGCGGGCTCCAGGGGCGGGAGGTCGAGCCGGCTCCATGCGGCCGATCCGGGCGCGGGCGACGCCGCCGGGGTGGCCGTGGGCGTACCCGTCCCCGCGCTCGGTGCGGAGGTAGCGGAAGTGCCGGCGGATGGTGAGGGTGACGTGGAGGCCGGGATGGCGAGCGGGATCGTGACGATCAGGCCCACGGCGATGAGCGCGGCGCCCGTCACCGCGGCGACACGCCACCACAGGCGCCGCGCGGGGCCCGGGGGCGGCCCCGAGGTGGTCACAGCGGGTCCTTTACCCGGATCGAGTGTCTCGGCCATCCGAAACCTCCGGCGGCGTCGGCAGCATGAGCCGTGCGACGCGCGCTGACGGTATCGTCACGCTTCGCGTTCGCGCCCACCAGTGCCGCAGGTCCCATCGGCGGGGCGTCCGAACCGCACTTGCCCGCGCGCCGGGCCGCCCGAGGCGCCACTCGGCCGCCCGAGCCGTCTGGCCGATCGCCGGCTGGCGGGGCCGCCGGAGCCGTCAGGCCGGGAAGAGGTCCTCGACGGCTTCGGCGAACGCCCGCGTGTGGAGGTCGACGTCGGCCTCGGTCGTCGCCGGCGACATGAGCGCCATGTTGTGGAACGGCGTGAGGAGGATCCCGCGGTTGAGCGCGTGCAGGTGGAGGAACCGTCCGAGCTCGAAGTCGCCCGCCTCGTGATGCTGCCGGCCGGTCCGCGCGGGCACCGCCAAGAAGTGGTACTCGGCGCGACACCCGAGCCGGGTGACGTACCACGGGATCCCGCGCCGCCGGATGGTCTCCCGGACGCCGGCTTCCCAGCGTTCCGCGAGCGGGATCGTCGACTCGTAGGCCTCCGTCGTGAGCACCTCGCCGAGCGTCGCCCGGACCGCGGCGAGCGAGAGCGCGTAGCCTGCGAGCGTCCCCCCGACCCCGCCGACATCGGAGAGCTCGATCGGGATGGCCGCCGAGACCCGGTCGCCGAGCTCCTCGGTGAGGCCGTACGTCCCGACGGGGATCCCGCCGCCGATCGCCTTGCCGATCGTGAGCATGTCCGGCTCCAGGCCGTTCGCACGCGTCATCCCGCCCGGGCCGGCGCAGATCGTGTGCGTCTCATCGATGATGAGGATCGTCCCGTGCCGGCGGGTGAGGTCTCGCACGGCCGCGTGGTAGCCCGGGTCGGGGAGGATGATCCCGACGTTCGTGAGCGCGGGCTCGACGAGGACCGCGGCGACATCGCCGGGGGCGAGCGCGCGCTCGAGGGCGCCGACGTCGTTGAACTCGACGACCTTCGTGGTGAGCGCCGGATCGACCGCGGGGCCGATGCTGCCCTCGCGCGGGACGACATCCCCCGCCGCGTCGAGCGAGGCGAACGCCTCGTCGACCGAGCCGTGGTAGCACTGGTCGTGGACGATGACCTTCGGCCGCCCGGTGATCATCCGGGCGAGGCGGAGCGCGAACCGGTTCGCGTCGGTAGCGGTGACCGTGAACTGCCAGTAGCGGAGCCCGAACCGGCGCTGCAGCTCCTCGCCGGCCGCGATCGCGTCCTCTGTCGGGAGCATCGTCGTGATCCCCCGGCCGAGCTGCCGCACCACCGCCGCGACCGTCGGGGCGGGGGAGTGCCCGGCCATCGCGGCGGTGTCCCCGAGGCAGAAGTCCACGTACTCGTGGCCGTCCACGTCGACAAACCGTGCACCCCATGCGCGGTCGACGAAGACCGGGAACCGGCCTGCCCACTTCACCATCCAGTTCATCGGGACGCCGTCGAGGAGCGAGCCACGGGCGCGGGCGGAGAGCTCGGCCGAGCGCGGGCGGGCTTCGACGAAACGGCGCTCCTCGCGCTCGGTGAGGCGGGCGAGGAGCTCGCGGTCGAGCGTCGGGTCGTCGGTGGCGGGCACTTCGGGATCCCTCCGCGGCTCGGCGCCTTCGGCGCCTCGGGTCGACGGTCAGTGTCGCGCCAGAACGGGACGGTCGCAACCCGAGCTGCTGCCGGGCCCCGGCAGCAGCTCGGCAGCCCGCACCGCGGCGTGGCACCATCCGCCACATGGCATCGACCGCGTCCCCCGAGGCTGCCACGGCTGCGGCCGTCGAGCGATCCCGAAGGTCGGTCCCACTGCGGGACATCATCCTCGGTGGCCAGGACGGCCTCGTGAACGTCCTCGGCCTCTCGCTTGGCATGGCCGCCGCGACCGGCGACACGCGCGTCGTCATCACCGCCGGCCTCGCCGCGATGCTCGCCGAGTCGATCGCGATGGCGGGTGTCGCGTACACGTCCGCGGGCGCGGAGCGCGAGCGCACGGATCTCGTCGCCGCGACCATCCTCGAGGGCATCCACGCGAGAGCGGCCGCGCGGCACCGGGGCGCGATCGCCGAGGCGGAGTCGGCCGGCGCGGATGCCGGGGTCATCCGGAGCGCGCTCTTCGACGAGTCCGCGGCCTGGATCGAGGAGGTCGACAACGTCCGCCGGGACCTCGCGCCGATGAGCGCGACGCGGCCGGCCACGGCCGCCGCGATCGTCGGCTTCTCCACGGTGGCCGGCTCCGCGATCCCGCTCCTCCCGTTCCTCGTCCTCCCGATCGCGGTCGCGCCGTGGGCCGCGCTCGCGCTGGCGTGCCTCGTCCTGGTCGGCGTCGGGCTCTACCGCGCGCGCATCTCCGGCGGACGACCGCCCCGTCCAGGCTGGCGACCTCAACGCGATGGGGCTCATCGACGAGATCCTCCACGTCGTCTGCGCCCTGTACCGGGAGCAGCGCGACCCGGCCGCGATGGTCGGCGCGCTCGAGGCGGCCCGCTCCCGCGTGGGCCCTGAGCGTCTCGAGGAGACACTGCGCGCCTTCTCCGACGCGTTCCCCGCGCTCGCCGTGCACCGCGGCGAGGTCGACCCGGTCGCGTACCTCGACGGGACCACGGACGGGATCCCCAACCGCGCGGTCGTCCTCGAGGAGGTCGCACTCCTCCGGCTCGCGAACCTCAACCCCGCGTTCGGGCCATTCCGGGAGCTGTTCGACGATCGCCCGCTCGCGGCGTCGTCCGCGTACGTCGACGTGATGGACGCCGTCGCCGACCACTTCCGCGAGCGCCCCGCGTTCGGGCCGGACTCCCAGCCGCTCCTCGAGATGCTCCGCGCGCCGGCGATCGCCTCGCCGGACTCGCTGTCGGGCCAGCTCCGCTTCATCCGTGACCGCTGGGGGCTCCTCCTCGGCCGGTATCTCGATCGCCTCGTCGTCACGCTCGACGTCCTCTCCGAGGAGGAGCGCGCGGCGTGGCTCCGGTGGATGTCCGCGCACGGGGACGGGGGCGGCGGGGCGGACTCCGCGGCGCTCGGCGGGTTCGGCGCCGGCGGCGCCGACGAGCCCGAGCGGTTCAGCATGGACAAGGACTGGATGCCGCGGCTCGTCCTCATGGCCAAGAGCACGTACGTCTGGCTCGACCAGCTCTCGAAGGCCTACGAACGCGACATCCGGACGCTCGACGCGATACCGGAGGAGGAGCTCGACCGGCTCGCGCGCCGCGGGATCACCGGGCTCTGGCTCATAGGCCTCTGGGAGCGGAGCGAGGCGTCCGCGCGGATCAAGCGGATGATGGGCAACCCGGAGGCGGTGGCATCCGCGTACAGCCTCCGCGACTACCGGATCGCGGACGACCTCGGCGGCGAGGGCGCGTACGCGGAGCTCCGGGATCGGGCGTGGTCACGGGGGATCCGGCTCGCGTCGGACATGGTCCCCAACCACATGGGGATCGATTCCACGTGGGTCATCGAGCATCCCGACCGCTTCCTGTCGCTCCCGGAGCCGCCGTACCCGGCCTACTCGTTCACCGGCGCCGACCTCTCACCCGACCCGCGCGTCGAGGTCAGGGTGGAGGACCACTACTGGGACCGCAGCGACGCGGCCGTCGTCTTCCAGCGGCGCGATCGCGCGTCCGGGGAGACCCGCTACATCTACCACGGCAACGACGGGACGAGCATGCCGTGGAACGACACGGCCCAGCTCGACTACATCCGTCGCGACGTCCGCGAGGCCGTCATCGCGACGATCCTCGACGTGGCGCGTCGCTTCCCGATCATCCGCTTCGATGCTGCGATGACGCTTGCGAAGAAGCACATCGAGCGCCTCTGGTACCCGGAGCCCGGCCACGGCGGGGCGATCCCGTCCCGCGCGGAGCACGCGATGACCCGGGCCGAGTTCGATCGCGCCCTCCCCGAGGAGTTCTGGCGGGAGGTCGTCGACCGGGTGGCCGCCGAGGTCCCGGACACCCTCCTCCTCGCCGAGGCCTTCTGGCTCATGGAGGGCTACTTCGTCCGGACGCTGGGGATGCACCGGGTCTACAACAGCGCCTTCATGCACATGCTCCGCGACGAGA
>JBAWVU010000230.1:0-4809 GCA_037147135.1 Chloroflexota bacterium | reverse complement strand
GGGTGCAACGGGTCGGGTGGGAGTGGCGCCGACACCGGTTACGGCCGCTTCCTGGTGTCGTCGGGCCCGTACATGCTCGAGGGCTCGGAGGCGCTGGACTTCTCCGCCCCGGCGGCGACACGGAAGCCGGTCGCGGGCCTCGCACCCGGGAGGATCACGCTGGTGCGGAACCCGTCGTGGGACCCGGCGACGGACGACCTGCGCCCGGCCTACGCCGACCGGATCGAGATCACCCTCGCGGAATCGACGGACGCCGCGGTCGCCGCGCTGGACTCCGGCACGGCCGACCTCCTCTGGGCATCCGGTGGAAGGTCCCCGACCGTGCCCGCGCCGATCTTCGAGGCGTTCCAGAGCGACCCGGGGCGCGGCCAGGCCTTCCTCGACGCAACGGGTCTGGTCCGCACCGTGATCATGAACCTGGCCGTCCGGCCCCTCGACGACATCCACGTGCGGAAGGCGATCACGTACGCGCTCGACAAGCAACGGCTCATCGCCCTGAGGGGCGGAGGCGTCGCCCAGGGGGTCTACACGCACATCCTCGGCAACGTCTTCGAAGACGATCTCCTTGCCGACTACGACCCGTACGCGACGCCCGGGGGTCACGGCGATCTCGAGAAGGCCCGAGCCGAGATGCGGCTGTCCCGCTACGACGCGAACGGCGACGGGCGGTGCGAGGCGCCGGCATGCCAGGGCATCCGTGCGGTCACGCGCGAGGAGTTCTCCGCGGTGGCCCAGGAGATCGCAAGCGAGCTGGCGCCGCTCGGGATCGGCCTCGAGGTCGATGTCCTCGACGACGCCGCGTTCTTCGGCGTCGATGGCCACCCGAAGGATCGGGTCCCGATCGTCATCGGCATCGCGTACCGGGCCTCGTTCTCGGCGTCTCAGATCATGTCGACGTTCGACGGCCGGCTGACGGTCGACGTGCCGCCGGACACGTACAACCTCTCGATGCTTGGGGCGACGCCGGAGCAGCTGCGGCGCTGGGGCTACGAGGTCACGCCGGTCCCCAACGTGGACGCTCGGGTGGAGGCGTGCCTGCCGCTCGTCGGCGCGGCGCAGTTCCAGTGCTGGGCCGGCATCGACCAGTACCTCATGGAGAACGTGGTGGCCTGGGTGCCGTACGCCGAGCAGAGGTTCGCCTACCTCAGCTCGCCGCGGCTCGTCTCGTACTCGTTCAGCGCCTTCACCGCGAATCCGGCCCTCGATCGTCTCGCGGTGCAGCCGTGACGCGCGGCGTCCGCGGTCAGCCCTCGGGTCGCGCCCCGGTGGCCGTGGCCGCGAGGATCGCCTTGACCTCGAAGGGCGTGACAGCGGGGTGCCGGGCGCGGATGAGCGCCGCGAGACCGGCCATGTGGGGCGCGGCGAAGCTGTTGCCCGTCGCGACCATCCGCGACGCACCCCGCCACGCGACCGGGACGTCCACCCCGTACGCACCGAACTCCACCGGCGGACGGGGGTTGTAGAACCACGTCCAGGGGTCGGCGACGTCGTGCGCGGCGACGGAGATGACCGACGAGAACAGCGACGGGTAGCTGGGAGCGGGCACGTTGTTGGCCGCGCTGACGAGCAGGACGTTCGCGAAGTAGGCGCGATCGGCGAGGTCGTGGAGGAGGCCGAACATGGCCTCGCTCTTCGACGACAGGCTGAGGTTGACCACCGTCGCCCCGCGGGCGATCGCCCACTCGAGGCCGGCCGCGAAGACCGGGCCCCTGCCGCGGTTGTCCGGGCCGAGGACGCGCACGGAGATGATGTCGGCGCCGGGCGCCAGCCCGTGGATGATGCCCGCGCAGGCGGTGCCGTGGCCGACCACGTCGATGGCCTCGGGATCGTCGACGACGACCGGGTCGTCGTCGCCCGGCTCGACACGGACGCTCTCGACGAGCCTGCCGCCCACGGCCGGATGGTCCCGCTCCACGCCGGAGTCGATGATGGCCACGGTCACGCCGCCGCCGTCGACGCCGCCGAAGGCGTACTCGCGATCGATGGAGCGGAGCGGGCCGAGCCGGTCGAGCCCTCCGCGGTCGCCGACGAACGGTTCGCTCCAGGCGGGGAGGTCGAGGTCGCTCACCGATCGGGAGCGCGGCCCGGCCCCGACCGACCACGGCGGCGGGCCCGGCCGTCGCGCTCCACCTGGCGTGCGAGCGACTCCAGCAGGTCGGTCACCAGCTCGAGCGCGGCCGGATCGGCACGGCGGACCCGCGCGACCTGCTCGACGAGCCCCCACAGGCGCGAGTCGTCCTCGCGGTCCAGGCCCGAGGTGGCTGCGCCGACGATCTCGTCGATCGCCGTGGTCGCCAGCGCTGCGTCGGAAGCCAGGTCCGTGAGGGTCGCACGGAGCAGCGCGGCGAGGTCGCGCTCGACGCGGCTTGCGCTGATCGCGACGGCCGCCTGCCGGGCGAAGACGCCCGCGAGCTCGACGTCGCGGAGCGAGAAGGCGGCCTGGCTGTGCTTGTCGAGGACCTCCAGGACACCGATGGTGCCGTGCTCGTCGACGAGCGGAACGGCGACGAGCGACCGGGGCACGTAGGCCGTCTGCGCGGCGACGGTGCTCCCGAAGCGCGGGTCGGCCGCCACGTCGGAGAGGGCCAGTGCCTGCCCGGTGGTGAAGACGTAGCCGGCGATGCCCTCGTCGGGCTTGATGGACAGGCCGATGACGCCGGGCCCCTGCTCGCCCGCCGCGACCTCGAAGACGAGCCGGTCGGATGCCCGGTCGTACAGGGCGATCGAGGCCGCCTCCGCCTCGAACAGCACGACCGTGGCCTCGACGACGGAGCGGAGCACGGCGCGGGCTCCGCCCGCCTCCAGGCGACGCGCCGTCTCCCCGCGCAGGGCGATCGCCCGCAGCAGCTCCAGCGCCTCGGGGCCCAGCGGCGTCGAGCCGGCGTCAGGCACGGTCCGTCACCGCTCCGCGGCACGCTGCAGCCGCGCCAAGTCGGGGATGATCAGGACATCGCGCTCGATCCGCACGAGTCCCTGGGCGGTCATGCCCGACAGCAGGCGGTTCACCGTCTGGCGCGTGCCGCCGATCATCGCCGCGAGATCGCTCTGCGTGAACGGCCAGTCCAGCCGGATGTCCACCGTGCGGCCGGGCTGGGCCTCGCGCGCGAGGCGGGCCATGCGGTGAGCCAGTCGTTCGGGCAGGTCGAGGAAGCGCAGCTCCTCGACGTGGCCGGTGAGGCGCCGCAGCTCCCCCGCCAGTCCGGCGAACAGGGCTCGTCGGAGCAGCGGGTTCGTGTCCACGAGCTCATCGAAGCGCTCGCGAGCGAGCACGTGCGCCTCGGTCGGCTCCATGGCCACGGCCGTCGCCGAGTGAGGCGCGCCATCGAGCAGCGCCAGCTCGCCGAAGAAGTCGCCACGAGTGAGGGTGGCGATGATCGCATCGTCCGCGGTGTCCGGAGAGGGCAGCACGATCTTCACCGAGCCCGACTCGAGGATGTAGAGCGAGTCGCCAGGATCGCCCTGGTGGAAGATCGTCTCGCCCTTGCGGTAGCGGCGAACGCGGAGCGAGCCGGCGCACACCGCCAGCGTCTCCTCGTCCACGTTGGCGAAGAGCGGGCAGCGCCGGAGCGGATGGATCGCGAACTCCGCCTCGGACATGGAACCCTCGCCGCGCAGCCAGTTCTTCGGGACCACTCGCCCCATCGTAGTGTGCGCGCGGACCGAGGGCGAGGAGAATCGGAAGGCGGCGCCCGGTGGGCGCCGCCTTCGTCCCGGTCTGATGCGAGTGGACCGCCATGGCTCCCGTCGGGCGTCTCGCCTCGACCGGCGGACGATCACCTGGTCTTGTGGCTGTGGCCCTCGACGTCGTCCTCGGGGACGGCCTTGGTCTTGTGGCTGTGGCCCTCGACGTCGTCCTCGAGCGCCTCGCCTGACTTCGGCCGGTGGACGCCCTCGGGTTCCGTTGCTTCGATCTTCGACATCTCGAGCTCCTTCGCTCCCCTGCACTCCACGTCATGAGGTCCGAACTGGTCCATCTTGCGCCCAGACGTCCCGCCGGTCCAGCAGCGCACGCGACGCCCGCGGTGTCGTCCGCGCGACGTTCCGGGGCGATCGGCGGTGCCCTCGCTGCACCGCTGCCCGACCGACCAGATCGGCCCGCGCGTCGTCGCTCCGGGCGAACGGTCCTACTTCTTCGGCGACGCGGACTTCTCGTCCGGGGGCTTGGCCTCGACCTGCAGCGTGTGAGCGCGGAGCCTGCGCTCGATGTCGCGCTCTCTGGCCCGGGCCAGCTCGCGGCCCAGCTCGGCATCCGGGAGGCGGTTGTGCCCTTCCACGTCGGGCTCGTCGCCGGCTCCCGGGATCGCATCCTGGCGCTCCACCTCGTGTTCTGTCGACCCGTCCACCGTCGGTCTCCCGTCTGCAGCCTGCGCCTGGTCGGAGCCCTCTCATCCTGACCTTGTGGCGGACCCGTGTCCAGATTCCCGCGCGACTCGGGGAGTGTCGTCCGGCCGACACGCGTCATCCAGGGTCCCAACGGCAGGACCCCTGTCCGTGACGGGCTTCCTGCGGTACCCTCGGTCCCTCACGTCGCATCGGAGTGCCCGGTGGTCTGCGCGAGCTGCGGGACCGAGAACGAGGCGGGGCGCAAGTTCTGCAAGGAATGTGCGGCTCGACTTGCGCTGGTCTGTCCGTCGTGTGGAGCCGCCAACAGCGACGACGCGAAGTTCTGCGGCGAATGCGCGACCCCGCTCGTCGCCGGAGCCGCACCGGCCGCCTCGACCACCTTCCGCCTTGGCCTTCTGACCACGAGCGGGGCTCCCGTCACCGAACGCAGGCTCGTCTCCATCCTGTTCGCTGATCTTGTCGGCT
>JBAWVU010000229.1:0-4811 GCA_037147135.1 Chloroflexota bacterium | reverse complement strand
CGCGGATGCCGAGGCAGTGGGTCTCGCCGTGGCGGGCGTGCCACCCGCCGGCGCGTGAGGGCGCTCCTCCAGCGCGTCGAGCGCGCCGAGGTCCGGGTCGCCGGCGAGATGGTCGGGTCCGTCGGCCGGGGGCTCCTCGTCCTTCTCGGGGTCGGCCACGCCGACGACGATGCGGGCGCGCGGTCGCTCGCGCGGCGGGTCGCCGAGCTCCGGATCTTCGACGACGCCGGCGGTCGGACGAACCTGTCGCTCCTCGAGGTCGGCGGCTCCGCGCTCGTCGTGAGCCAGTTCACCCTGTACGCGGACACGCGACGGGGGCGACGGCCGGGCTTCACGGATGCCGCCGCACCGGGCGAGGCGGAGCGGCTCTATCGCGTCTTCGCCGATGCGCTCGCGGAGCTCGGACCGACGGTCGCGCTGGGGCGCTTCGGCGCCAGGATGGCCGTGGAGCTCGTGAACGACGGCCCGTTCACGATCTGGCTCGACACCGCCGATCGCTGAGCCCCGCGATCGGGTAGCCGGGCAGCGAGAGCGCCGGGCGACCCGGCGCGGAGGTCAGACCGCCTTGGCGAACGTCCGGCGGCACCGGGTGCAGACCGGCCGCTTCACCGGCCGGCCCTTCTCGACCACGATGAGCGGCTGGAGGTTGGGCTGGTAGCGGCGATGGGCACGCACGCGGTTCATCCCGGACGACTGGGGGTTGAAGCCGCCCATGGAGACCTTGCCGCAGACCGCGCACTGACGAGCCATCGATCCCTCGGTTGCACTGGGTCCCGGATCCCGGCGTAGCCCGGGCCCGGCCGTGGGCGCGCCGATACTCGGCCCGAGCGTCCACGAGTGGAGCGGTATCATAGCACGCCCGCATCGGCGCGCCCGACGCCGAGCCGCCCTGCCCCGAGGTGAGCATGAGCGAGCGCCCGATCCCCGGCCGCTCCTACGTCAGCAAGCGAGCGATCGTCGAGGTCGTCCGGGCGGCCGTTGTCGAGAGCTACGGCGTCACGGGTCTCGCCGATCCGGACCTCGGCAGCCGGCTGCTCCGCTGGCTCCATCTGCGGACGTCCGGGATCCGGCTCCACCTCTCGCATGGGATGGGGGTCGAGCTGTTCCTCACCGTGGCATACGGTGTCCCGATCGCCGAGGTCGCGCGCCAGGTCGACTCCGCCGTTCGCTACGGCCTCCGTCGCGCGATGGGGCTCGAGGTGGACCAGCTCGTCATCCACGTGGGCGGCCTCCGCTACCAGCCGGCCCATTCGCCCTTGGCGGCCGCCGCGACGCCCGAGTCGGCGCCGCGCGTCGACGTCGATGTCCTGCCGGGAGAGGCGACGGGCCGCGAGGCCGAGCATGTCGTCGAGGCCGGCGGCGAGGTCGTCGGCGGGTCCGGCGATGGCCCGGCGAAGGCGGAGGTGCCGGGGTGACGCGTCGCTCCTGCGACGGCGTCGGCCTGCTCGCCGCCTTCCGCGACTCGGTCGCGGCGATCGAGGCGCACGTCGACGAGCTGAACGCCCTCAACGTCTACCCGGTGCCCGACGGGGACACGGGCTCCAACATGTTCGCGACGGTCCGTGCGGCTCTGGAGGAGGGCGAGCGAGCGGAGACCGACCAGGCCGATCGGGTCGCGGCCGCGATCAGCTTCGGTGCGCTCATGGGCGCCCGCGGCAACTCCGGCGTCATCCTCTCGCAGGTCTTCCGCGGGTTCGCCGAGGGTCTCCGGGGGAAGCACCGGTTCAACGGCCTCGACGTCGCTCACGCGCTGACGGTCGGCAGCTCGACGGCGTATGCCGCCGTCGTCAAGCCCGTGGAAGGGACGATCCTCACCGTCGTCCGCGAGGCTGCGGCCGCGGCGGTCGCGACGGCCGAGCAGCAGAACGACATCGAGGCGGTCCTGGTCGCGGCGGTCGAGGCCGCCGACCGTGCCCTCGCGAAGACGCCGACGCTCCTGCCCGTCCTCCGCGAGGCGGGCGTCGTCGATGCCGGTGGCGCCGGGTTCCTCCGCGTCCTGCAGGGAGCGCTCCGCCACATGACGGGCGAGGCGCCGGGGATCGCGGCGGCGTCGCGGTCCATCGGGACCCGGCCGAGCACGGTCGTCGTCCACGCCGACGAGGGATTCGGGTACGAGACGATGTTCCTCCTCGAGGCGGAGCCCGGGCGGGCCCTCGACATCGACGCGATCCGGATCCACCTCGAGTCCCTCGGAGGATCCGTCCTCGTCGCGGGCGACCCGCGGGCCATGAAGGTGCACGTCCACAGCGAGCGGCCGGACGAGGTCGTCGGGTATGGCCTCACGCTCGGGACGCTGAGCCGGATCAGCATCGAGAACCTCGACAGGCAGGTGCGCGACGTGAAGGCCGGCCGCCCCGGGGCCGCCGCCGTGGCAGCGCCGTCGCCGGAGGGTGACGCCATCCACGGCAGTGGGTACGCCGACCTCGCGGAAGCGGCGGTGATCGGCGCGGCTCCCGACCCGCGGGCGGCGGGGGGGCCTCCGGCCGTCGGCCGCCGCGATGGGGCAAGGCCGCCGGCCGCCGCGGGGGCCGGGCCCGGCCCCCGTCCCGGGACACGCGTCCCGCTCGCGATCGTCGCCGTGGCCAGCGGCGACGGTCTCGCCGCGATCTTCGAATCGTTCGGCGTCTCGGCCGTCGTCCGCGGCGGACAGTCCGCCAACCCGAGCACCGGGGAGCTCCTCGCGGCGATCCTGCCCCTCGGCGGCGACGAGGTCCTCGTCCTGCCGAACAACCCGAACGTCGTCATGGCGGCCCGTCAGGTCGCGCAACTCGCGGACCGGCCCGTGCACGTCATCCCGACCCGCAACGGCGCGGAGGGCGTCGCGGCGCTCCTCGCGCTCGACCCGAGCCTTTCCGGCGCGGCCAATGTCGCGCCGATGTCCGAGGCAGCCCGCGCGGTCCAGTCGCTGCAGGTCACCGAGGCGGTCCGGGACGCCAAGGTCGACGGCAAGAAGGTGAAGAAGGGCCAGACGATCGTGCTCGACCCCGATGACGGCCTCGTCGCGGCCGACGCGGACCGGGACCGGGCGATCCTCGCCGCGATCTCGACGCTCGCGCCCGGCTACGAGCTGCTCACGCTCTACTACGGCGAGGGCGTCGACCTCGCGGATGCCGAGGGCGTCGCGCGCACGCTCGCGGACCACGTTCCGGGGATCGAGGTGGAGGTGGTCCGGGGCGGCCAGCCGCACTACGCGTTCCTCTTCGCGGCGGAGTGAGGCGGTGACGGCCGGTACGGGCGCCGGTCGGTCGGGCTCGACCCGTCGCGGGAGCCGATCCGGCTCCCCGGGGGACCCGGGGAGCGCGCCGACCGATCCCCTCGGGGTGCCGCTCGCGAGCTCCGCCGTCCCCGGCGGGGCATCGCTCGCGCGGGCGGCGCGGCGCCTGGAGATCCGGACGGTCCGTGATCTCCTGTTCCACCTCCCGCGTCGGTACGATGATCTCCGCGAGCTCCGATCGATCGGCGAGCTGCGGTGGCTCGCCGACGGGACGCCCGTGAGTGCGCGGGCGACCGTCCGGGGGATCCGCGTCGAGCCGACGTTCCGCCGACGCGTCCAGCGGACCACGGCCTACCTCTCGGACGGTACGGGGGAGGCGGAGGCGGTCTGGTTCGGTCGCCGGTTCATCGAGCGCCGCCTGGCGGACGGCGATCCGGTCGTCGTGAGTGGGAAGGTGAAGCACCGCGGCGGCGGGATCGTCATCGACAACCCGGAGTTCCAGCGCGAAGACGGCGGGGACCTGCTCCACGCCGGCCGGATCGTCCCGATCTACCGGCTCACCGACGGGCTCACCGCGACCCGCCTGCGGACCGCGATCAAGAGCGCCCTCGACCTCGATGGCGGATCGCTCGCCGAGTACCTGCCGGTCCGGGTGGTGCGCGAAGAGGGCCTCCCCGGGATCGGCGAGGCGCTGCGCCAGGCGCACTTCCCCGACGACTTCGAGCAGCGCGACCGGGCGCTGCTCCGGCTCGCGTTCGACGAGCTCCTCGCGCTCCAGGTGGGCATGGTCGCGCGGCGTCGGCGCCGCGCGCGGGAGTCGGCCGTTCGGGTCGCGGTGGACGGCCCGGCGGACGTGAGGATCCGGTCCGCCATCGTCGCCGCGCTCCGGGCGCGGACGGGCACGGAGGTCGACCTCACGCCCGACCAGGCGGCCGCGATGGACGCGCTCCGCGACGGCCTCGCGGGGGCCGAGCCGATGGTGCGGCTCCTCCAGGGCGACGTCGGGTCGGGGAAGACGGCCGTCGCGGCCTACGCCCTCGCCGCGGTCGCGATCGGGGGCGGCCAGGGCGCTCTCCTCGCGCCGACGGACCTTCTCGCCCGGCAGCACGTCGTCACGCTCAGGGCGCTCCTCGACGGGCTGGGGCTCCCGGTCGTCCTGCTCGCGGGCTCGATGTCGACCGGCGAGGCGAGGACGGCGCGCGGTCAGCTCGAGAAGGGGGAAGTGTCCATCGTCGTGGGGACCCACGCGCTCATCTCCGAGAGCGTGACGTTCCACCGGCTCGCGCTCGCCGTCGTGGACGAGCAGCACCGCTTCGGCGTCGGCCAGCGTGCCGCGCTCGAGGCGAAGTCGACCGACGGGTCCCCGCACGTCCTCCTCATGACGGCGACGCCGATCCCGCGGACGCTCGGCCAGGTCCTCTACGCCGACCTCGACGTCTCCGACCTCCGCACGCCCCCGGCGGGCCGCGTGCCGGTCCGGACCGGGATCCGTCGACCGGACGACCTCGACGGCACGTGGGCTCGTGTCCGGGCCGAGGCTGCCGCCGGCAACCGGACCTTCGTCGTCGTGCCGCTCATCGAGGACGACGAATCGGCC
>JBAWVU010000228.1:0-4817 GCA_037147135.1 Chloroflexota bacterium | reverse complement strand
CGAGGTCCGGACGACGAGGATCGGCGGGTTGTCCAGCGCGGAGCTGTAGTTGAGGAGCTGGAGGTACGCGGCGCCGAGGTCCTTGGTCCTGCCCTTGTACTCCCACGCGAAGTGGCGGCGCTTCCACACGTCGGCGAAGCCGTCGCCACCGGCGGCCTTGCCGGCCCCCTTCTCGAACGCGTACCAGTCCCCCGTGGGGTCGGCCTCGATCGGGGTGGGGACGCCGAGCATCCGGCAGAGGTCGATGAAGTGCTCGTGCGAGGCGGCGCTCTCCTTGGCGGTGGCGTCGCGCCACTTCGCGGCGAACTCGGCGGGCGTCATGGGGCCAGCGTACCGCGCGGCGAGCGGCCGCGGACGTGAAGCCACCTTTCGCGCAGCCCGCGGTGGCGGCCCGGACGCGCGCCCGCGGCTACCGCGGCGATGTTGCGGCGCGTGCCGACCGTGCGTCCTGGATCGTGACGACATACACCTGGTCCGTCCCCGCGTCGTAGACGTACACCAGGAGCATCCACGGCCAGGGGCCCAGGACGAATCGGAACCCCTGCCAGCGCCCCGTGAGAGCCGGACCAAGCATCGGGAAGACGGCCAGGGGTTCGAGCGACGCCCGGACGCGTCCTCGAGTCGTCGCGGGAAGGCTGCGGGTGACGATCAGGCCATCGAGATCGGTGACCGCCGACCGGGCGAGGACGACGGTCGCCATCGGATCACAGGTCCTCCAGGCGAACGACGCGACCCGCCTGCGCTTCCAGCAGTCCCTGTTGCGCGCGCTGGAAGGCGCCCGGGATGACATCGAGGAGTGCGGTCACGGTCGCCGCGTCGGGATCGGCCTGGTCGAGCGCGGTCGAGAGCAGCGACCGCGCGAGGGTGCCCGCGTTGAGATGCGTCCGGTCGGCGAGCCTGTGAAGCTTCGTCGCGTGTTCGTCATCGAGAAGGACGTTGACGCGGTTGGACCGCTGTTCCGGCATCGCGCTCTCCTGCACGTGACTGCACAGCGTGTGCTGCTCGGCGCAACGTAGCGCCGAGAGCCGGTGGCGTCAACAGACGCGCCGTCGACACAGACGCGCCGTCGACATCCTTGCTCGTGCCCGAGTCCTGTCAGCGCGGCTTCCCGGGGCCCTCGCTCCGCCGTCGCGTGGGTCCGGGATGCGCTCCGCCGGGCGCGCGAATCGAGCGCTTGCCCGGACGCCGGACCCAAGCTCCGGGCGATCCGCGAGGCGGCCGCCCATGCATACCCCGCAGGCGAGATCGACGAGCTGCTGACCGAGATCGAGCGCGGCTATGGCTCGGCGGATTGTCCGTGATCTTCGTCGACTCGAACATCCCCATGTACCTGGTGGGCGCCGACCACCAGGACAAGTCGAAGGCCCGCGCTGCTCGAACGGGCGATCGCCGATGGGGAGACCCTCGTCACGGACGCCGAAGTCGTCGCAGAGATCCTCCACCGGTATGTGGCGATCGATCGACGGGACGCGATCGGGCCGGCGTTCGATGCGCTCCTCGGGGTCGTCGATGAGGTCTTCCCGGTCGAGCGCGACGACGTGGAACGGGCGCGCCGCCTCCTCGGGTCAACCGCGCTGTCGGCGCGTGACGCCGTTCACGTGGCGATCATGCGACGCCACGCGGTATCGAGGATCCTGACGTTCGACCGCGGCTTCGACGCCATCGCGGAGATCCAGCGCGACTGACCCCGCCGCGGCGTCACGTGCCGAAGGTGGACCGGCTTCCTCGCGAAGTGGCCGGGCGACGACACGTACGTGGCGTCGCAGGCGAGCGGCAGGTACGTGATCGTCAAGCAGGCTCGAAGGCCTGGACACGGCGCACCCGGGCGTCTTCGATCCCGTTGACACCTGGGTGCGAACGGGCGTCCGCGTCGCCGCAGTGCCAGCCGATCGAGCGCTGCGGCAGCAGGGCCGCCCCGAGGGCGCCCGCCCGCTCACCGAGATCCGATCCGACCAGCGGAAGGGACGGCTCGAACTCACGGAACTGCGACAGCGCATCCCGGAGGGGATCCCGAAGCTGGATCCACTCCTGGGCAACGCCTCCGCCGATGACCACGCAGGCAGGGTGGTACAGCGTCAGGAGAGTGACGAGCCCGCTCGCGACGCGCTCAGCGTACGTTGCCCACAGCTCGGAACCGCTGCGGCTCCCGGCTTGTCGGAGCCGATCCAGCGCGGTCCGTGAAGCGACCTGTTCCCAGCACTGCGGCAGCCCGCAGTAGCACGGGTTACCGGTGCCGGCGACCGGGATGTGACCACCTTCGGGGTGCTGTCCGTCTGCGGCTCGCAGGGGGAAGCCGTCCCGGATCATGACGGCTCCGATCCCGGTGCCGAGCGTGATGACCAGGGCGGAATCCGCCCGGGCCGCAGCGCCCCACGTGGTCTCGGCGAGCCCGGCCACGACGGCGTCGTTGTCGATCCACGCGGGCGCCGACAGCTGCCGCTCGAGGCCGCCGGCGACGTCGAGCCCGGAGAACCGCGGCAGCGTGTCCGGGTTGCGGATCTCTCCCGTGGCCAGGTCGACCGGCCCGCTGGCTCCGATCCCGAGGCCGGAGAGTCCGAAGCCGTCGGGGACGAGCGCTCGGACCAGGTCCGCCAACTGTTCGATGGCACGGTCGTCGAACGAGCTGGTGGGCACGGTGAGGCCTGCGATGGCCTCACCCTCGTCGTTCACGACGGCGACACGCGTGCCGGTACCTCCGAGATCGACGCCGGCCCACAGTCGAGTCTTCGCCCCGCTCACGGAACCCCCTTGCTCATGCCGCGCTGAGGCGTGCCCGTCCTCTTCGTCCCGATGCTACAGCGTGAGGTTCGTCCGCTCTTCCGGACCCGGGAAGCGCAGAGGCCGTCGGGGTGCGCCCAGCCGGGGCTCTCGCCGGCGGCCTGCGTCAAACGGACCAGGCCCCCCGGACGTTGACAGGACGCACCACCGTACTTTCACGCCATACTCGCCGCCTTGCCGACAGGGGATAGTCTGTTCTACGCGGCAACGACGAGGGCTCTTCGGACGCCGCGGCGACAGCGCTCGGAGCGCAACGGTTCGTGAGATCCAGGTTCGCGAGGCTCCACGGTCCCACCTCGATCCGGTGGCGGTTCGCGCTGCTCGCCGTGGCCATCAGCATCGTCGCGCTCGCCGTGAACACGTGGGTCACGCTCGACGGCATCGCCAGTGACCATCGCGCCGCCGAGGATGTCGCGCGGTCGGTCGCGATCGAGGATCAGGTCACGACGCTGCGGAGCAGCCTCGTGGCCGAGCGGACGGCGCTCAGCGAGTACCTCGCCGGCGCGGACACGGCCGACCTCGATGCGGCCGCGGCCGCGCGGAGCTCCGAGGTCGACGCGATGGCGGCGATCCGGACGTTGGCAGCCGGGCTGCCCGGAATCGTGCAGGCGCTCGACACGACGGATGGCGCCGTCCGTGCCTGGTGGCAGGGTTACGCTGATCCAGTCCGGGCCCGGAGTTCGACTGGCTCGCCCGCCGGCACCTCGGTGCTCACGCCGACGACGGGGATGGCCGACTTCGCCGATTCGGCGTTCGCTCCCGTGACCGCAGCCCTGGACCGGGTGGCCGCGTCCCACCCGACGCCGGAGGCGCTCCTCGCAGCGGCCAGCGCGCAGAGCGAGTGGCTGCGCACGATGGAGCTGGCGATCATGATCGTGACCCTGGTCGGGGCGTTCGGGCTCATCTTCGTCTTCGCGCAGAGATGGATCTTCTCGCCCATCGCCAGCCTCGTGAACGTGGCGACGACGCTCCACGACGGTGGCTCGGCGACGTTCCAGACTTCGGAGTCGGAGATCGGCCGCCTCGGCTCCGAGCTCGACCGGACGTACGGGACGCTCGCGGCAGAGGCCGTAGCGAACACCGTGGTCAACCGCTTCGTGGAGCGCGTGGTGATGGAGGAGGACGACCGCGGCGTCGCCGAGGGCCTCGTCGTCGCGCTCGACGAGCTCGCCGGGCCGGACCGGATCTCCGTCCACGTCTCGAACCGGAGCCAGGATCGCGCCGTCCTCCAGGCCTCGAAGGGCGACGTGGAAGGGGACGTCGTGAGCCTCCATGGCCTGGATCGCTGCCCCGGCGTGCGCCGGAGCGTGCTCTACCCGACGCAGGACGCCTCGGATCGACAGGCGGTGATCTGTCCCCTGTTCCCGGCGACGACGGGCACGCTGGTGCACGTCCCGCTCATCGATCGTGAATGCGTCGGCGTCGCGCACCTCGCGTGGGACGCGCCGGGGAAGTTCGACGAGCGCGCCGTGGAGACGATCCACCGGCTCATGGGGCGCGCCTCCCTGTCCATCGCGAACCGCCGGATGGTCATGGGGCTCCAGCTGAGCGCGAACACCGACGCGCGCACCGGGCTCCTCAACAGCCGCGCGTTCGACGACGTCGCGGAAGGCGCGATGCGGGACGCCCCGATGGGCGAGCCGAGCGGCGTGCTCATGATCGACGTCGACCACTTCAAGGACTTCAACGACCGCTTCGGCCATGCCGCAGGCGACGAGGCGCTGCGGGTCCTCGCTGCCGTCCTCCGCGGGCAGGTCCGTGACAAGGACATCGTGGCCCGCTACGGCGGCGAGGAGTTCGTCGTCTACCTGCCGAAGGTTGACATGCTCGGCGCGGCGGACGTCGCCGAGCGGATCCGCCGCGGGGTCGAAGGCACGATCATCGGCGTCCGCCCGGGCGAGACGGCGCGGATCACGGTGAGCGTCGGCGTGGCAGCGGCACCCGGGGACGGGACCGACCGGACGATGCTCGTGAAGGCCGCCGACCGGATGCTCTACGCGGCGAAGGAGGGCGGACGGAACCGGATCGCCACGACGGCG
>JBAWVU010000227.1:0-4841 GCA_037147135.1 Chloroflexota bacterium | reverse complement strand
CTGCCATGCCAGCCATTTGTGCCGAATTCGGCACCGGCGTGACGACCGCCGACGCAGCCGGAGTTGACGACGCCGTCGCGCTCGCTGCGGCCGGGGTCGTGGCCACGGTCGCGGACGGGGCCGCTGTCGGCTGCGACGTCGCGGCGGACCCGCTGCAGCCCGCGAGCGCGACGGCGGAGAAGGCGGCGAGGAGAATCCGGGCCACCCCGCGGCGCCGCCCGCCGGACGCCGCTCGCTCGCCCGTTGACGACGCGTGGCCTCGGTGGATCAGTGCTGTTCGCATCGCGGTGCCTCCCTCTGCTCGCGGCGCCGTCCGCGTCGCCATCCGGAACGTGTGTCTCCCTCGACCGACCACACGGATGGGCGCTCGATCTAGTGGTAGAGCTCGGAGGTGGAGAGGTAGGACACGGGCCAGCCGCCGGCGTCGCCCCCGGCGATGAGGACGCGTCCGTCGGCCAGCAGGGTCGCTGTGTGATCGGACCGCACCGTGGCCATCTCGCCGGTCGGCGTGAACGTCCCGCTCGCGGGGTCGTAGAGCTCGGCCGAGGCGAGATCGATCGGGTTGCGGTCGGCGTCCATGCCCTCTCCGCCCGCGATGAGGACGCGCCCATCGGCGAGCAGGGTCGCCGTGTACCACCATCGCTGCGTGGCCATCTTCCCGGTCGGCGTGAAGGTCCCGGTAGCCGGGTCGTAGAGATCCGCGGAGCCGCGGGACCCCCTGTCGCCGAATACGCCGTCTGCGACGAGAACGCGTCCGTCCTGGAGCAGGGTCGCCGTGAAGTCCGCTCGCTCCGTGGTCATCGTCCCCGTCGGGATGAAGACACCGCGTGCGGGGTCGTACAGCTCGGCGGAGGCGAGAGTCTCGCCGATGTTGCCGTTGCCGGTCATGCCGCCCGCGATGAGGACGCGCCCGTCCTGGAGCAGGGTCGCCGTGTGGGCCACTCGAACCGAGGACATCCTCCCGGTCGGGGCGAACGTCCCGCTCGCGGGGTCGTAGAGCTCCGCCGAGGCGACGGTCCCCCCGACGTTCCTCCCGCCGGCGATGAGGACGCGCCCATCCGGGAGGAGGGTGGCGGTATGGGCTCCTCGCGGCGAGATCATCTCCCCGGTCGGCGTGAAGGTCCCGCTCGCGGGATCATAGAGCTCGGCCGAGGGGACGCTGCTGCCCGTGTCGTCCGAGCCGCCCGCGATGAGGACGCGTCCGTCCGGGAGCAGCGTCGCTGTGTGGCCGTCGCGCGGTGTGGTCATCTTGCCGGTCGGCGTGAACCTCCCGCTCGCCGGGTCGTAGAGCTCGGCGGAGGCGAGGCTGTTCCCCTTCTCGTCCCAGCCACCCGCGACGAGGACCCGTCCGTCCGAGAGCAGGGTCGCGGTGTACAAGTCGCGCGTCACGGTCATCTTGCCGTTCGGTTCGAAGACGCCCTCGTAGACCCGACTGGGTGCGGGCGTCGCAGGCGTCGGCGTGGCAGGGGTCGCCGCCGCCGGCGTCCGCGTCGGCGTCGCCGGAGCGGGGGTCACCGAGGCCGGGGTCGGGGCGGCCAGCGGCGATGCGGCGAGAGACGCGGCCGCCGAGGCCGGCGCCGTTGGCGACGCCGTCGTGTTCGTCCCACTCGAGCAGCCTGCGAGCGCGAGCACGGCGCACGCCACGGCGACGGGCAGGATCCGGCGCCACTGGGGCGAGGCTTCGGCGCGTCGGCGCATCGGCGGTCGGTCAGAGGAGAGGGTCTGGAGCCACTTCATCGTGTCGAACCTCCTGGATGATCCGAGCGGCGCACGCCGTCACCGGGCGAACGTCTCCGGCCCGAAGACATCGCACACCCCCTCCAGCATGTCGAACGCGTGGTCGCCGGCCCGGCACCGGGAGCCCGTGGCGACGGTCGGCTCGAACGTGGTCGTCTCCTGCCGGTCGTTCCACGTGGTGAGCCGGATCAGCTCCTGACCCTGGCTGCCGACGGGCTGGGCGTGCGTGCGGACGACCTCGGCCATCGCGGTCGCCTGATCCTCGCCCATGGCCGGCACGTGGGTCGAGTCCGCGGAGGCACCGGCAAAGCTGTCGAACCCGCCCCGAGCGATGACGTCGCCGACGCTGATCACCTCGGGGCCGACCGCGTCCGCGAGAGCGGCCCAGGCCCCGCCGCCTGGCAGGCAGCGGGGGTCCGTCGGCCACAAGCCCGATCGTCGGCGCATCGCCGCGGCCCTCGTGGGACTCCGCGCGGGTCGGTCTCGCCAGTGGCTCGGCGCGGTCCCGGCGGCCGGGGTGTGGACCGCGCGTCAGAGCCTCCCGCCGCGGAGAGAGTCCGTCGCGGTCGCATCTCCGGCAAGAGCCGAACGACACATGGGCCGCCCCCCGGACGCCTCCCGCCGGAGCTGGTCAGCCAGCGCAGGCGCGGTGACACGGCACGTGGACCACCCGAAGCAGCTGGCTGCGGGTTCAGTAGCGATCGACGAAGGCGTCGCGCAACGCCGTCTGTACCTCTGCACCAAGCCCGAGCCCGTCGGAGAAGTAGCCCTCGATCGTCCCGTAGCGCTTCCGCATCTCGTCCAGCGCCGAGTCGAGGTACTCGGGCGCGACACCGAGCACGCGCCGGAGCAGCTCCGGGTCACCGCCGACGGACGCGAACCGGTCGATGGCGGGCCGAAGCGCCGGGAGGAGCTGGTCGTTGGTGAGCAGGTACTCGCGCATCACGTCGTCGTCGGAGACTCCCAGGAGCATGAGCATCGAAGCAGACGCCCAGCCCGTGCGATCCTTCCCGGTGGTGCAATGGAAGAGCGCGGGCCGATTCCGCTCCTCGGACAGGTCGGAGAAGAGGCGACGGTACCCGCGAAGCGCGCTCTCGAGGCTCACGATCCCGCGGTACGCCTCCTCGAAGAGCGCGGCGGCCTTGCCCTCGCCCAGCATCGCCGCAGCCGCCCTGGGATCGGAGAGGACTGCCATGAGCTGGGCCGGCCCGGCGCCAGGCGCGTCGGCCATCACGTCCACCACGACGTGTTCCGCGCCCGCCGGCACCCGGTCAGGCTCGGCGCTGCGCTCGGACTGGGTGCGCAGGTCGTAGACGGCTCGAAGTCCCAGCGCGGCGACCGCCGGCATGTCCGCGTCCGAGAGCCTGCCCAGCTCGGTCGAGCGGTACAGCAGCCCGCGGCGCACGCGCCCGCCACCCGCGGTGGGCCAACCGCCGAGGTCGCGCAGGTTCGGGAGCGAGGCGATCCGCATGTCCGCGCCCGGCGGGAGTGCGCTGTCGATCATCGATCCTCTCCAGGACAGGGGGGAGCGGCGGGATGGTGTTTCGTGCCGTCGCGACGAGGTCACGGACCCCGCGGGCGGAGAGCGTCCGTCCATTCGGAGCATCTGCCACGCGTGAGCCGACCGCGATCGATACCCTGGGCAACCCCGACGAGATGATGCTGGCTCGAGCCGGCCAGGTCAACGCCGAGCCCACACGGACCGACCTCGTGAGCGAGTCCGTGCCGGAGGACCCTGCCCTCAAGGGCCGCGTGCTGGGGCAGTTCGATGCGCTCTGACCGCGGCGGACGGGATCGCCCGGCTTCCTGCTCCTGCCACATGACCGGGGACTGGATCCTGGCTGAGACGTCCGGGGCGTCCGCCGTGACGCTCGGCCCTTGCCGGCTCCATGCGCGCGGCACGCGATCGCCGCAGCGGGAGGCTCTGACGCGCGGTCCACGACCAGTACGCCGGTCGGGGCATGATCGTCCGCCATATGCCGCGGCCGTATCGCATCGGGCTGTGGATCGACGCCGATGGGTATTCCCAGACGACGGCGTCGTCGGTGGCGTTCCTCCAGCCGAAAGAGGGCTTCCGAGGCTCGGTGATGGAGCGGGAGACCCTGTGCTTCTACGACAGCACCACGTGGACACCGTCCCTCGCGACTCCGGCCGGGTGCTGAGGCGCGGGATCGAGGGAGCTCCGCGCCCGAGGCCACTCACACCCCGAGCGGACCGGACCGGGCTGAGGGTGGTCGCGCCGCACCGGTGGCGGGACCGCCCTCGGCGTTCACCGCGCTCGCGCCCCTCGCGGGCCGGCGACGGGCAGGCGGGCGGCTGGGCGAATGGGCGAATGGGTGACGAGTGCCTCTGGTGGACCACGCCGGGTCAGCCGACCCTGACGGGGCTGGAGGTCGCCCGTGGCCGAACCCGACCCCCCTGACCGGACAACACGGCTCCCGGATCCGCCCGCGCCAAACGCCGCCTCCGGTGCGGCGTCGGTGACGCACGGCTTCCTGTTCGCCGACCTCCGCGGCTACACGAGCTACGCGGACGTCCGGGGAGACCACGCGGCGGCCGACCTCCTCGCCCGGTACCGCACCCTCGTCCGCGAAGCCGTGGCCGCGACCGGGGGCGCCGAGATCAAGACCGAGGGCGACGGCTTCTACGTCGTGTTCGACTCGGCGAGCGCGGCGGTCCGGTGCGGGATGGCGATCGTGTCGGCCGCAGGCGCGATCACGGGCGGGCCGGACGACGCGATCGACGTCGGCGTCGGGATCCACGCCGGCGAGACGGTGGAGACCGCCGAGGGGTACGTCGGCTCGGCGGTGAACATCGCGGCCCGTCTCTGCTCACAGGCGAAGGCCGGCGAGGTCGTCGTGAGCGACACCGTCCGCGCGCTCACGCGGACGTATCTCGACGTGCGGTTCGAGCCGCTCGGGGCGCGGAGGCTCAAAGGCCTCGACGAGCCGATCGCCCTGTACCGAGTCGTGCCGCGAGCCCCCGGGGAGCTGTCGGCGGTGCGCCCGCGGCGCCGGGGCCGCCGGGGCACCCTCTGGCTCGCCGGGGTGGCCGCGGTCGTGCTCATCGTCGTGCTCGGCGGGACGGCCGTCGCGATGTGGCAG
>JBAWVU010000226.1:0-4881 GCA_037147135.1 Chloroflexota bacterium | reverse complement strand
GAGCGCGCGGTCGCGGCGCGCGCGGCGCGCGACGTCGCAGCCCGGGTCGTGGCGGCCCGTCGATCCGACCGCGACGAGCTCCGCGACCGGGCCGAGCTGGCGGCGCTCGAGGAGCGCAAGGCGCGACTGGACCGGCTCGCCGAGGAGGGTCGCGTCGCCCAGGCCGCCGTCGAGACGAACCCCGTGACCGACGAGACCCTCCGTGACATCGAGGACCGGAGCCAGGCGGCGGCGCTCGCGCGGGCGAGGCTCGACGCGGGGGCCGGCGAGGTGACGGTCGTGGCGCTCGGGGCCGTCGATGCGATCCTCGACGGAGCCGCCGTGCGGATGGACGTCGGTGCGACGGAGACGCGGCCGATCGGCGACGGGGTGGAGGTCGAGGTCCCCGGTGTCGTGCGCTTCGCCGCTCGGCCGGGCGCGAGCGTCGCCGGCCTGCGGGCCGGCCTCGCGCAGGCGGATGTCGCGCTCACGGCAGCGTGTGGTGCGGCCGGCGTCGGCGACGTCGCGGAGGCGCGGGCCCGCAACGCGGAGCGACGCGTGGCGGCGGAGGCGGTGCGGCGGACGCGGGACGCGTACCAGGCGGTCCTCGCGGGCGACCGCCAGGCGGATCTCGAGCAACGCATCGTCACGCTCGCGGCCAGGGCGGCGGAACGCGCCGGCGTGCGAGCCGCGCGCCCGGACGACGTCGTGCCCGCCGCGGACGACGGCGAGGCCGCGGCGCGGCTCGATGCAGCCGAGGTTGCGGAGCGCGCGGCGACGACCGGCCTCGGGATCGCGGAGGAGGCCGAGCGAGCGGCGCGGGTCGCCGCGGACGCGGAGCGGACCGCGTCGCAGGAACGTCGCGTGACGCTGGGCATCGCCGACGGCCGGGCCAGGGAGCTCGAGGCGGCACTCGCGGCGGCGCGCGCGGAGATCGCCGACGACGCGCTCGAAGCTCGCCTGGCCGCCGCCGACCGCGAGGCTGCCGATGCCGGCGCTGCGCGCGCCGCCGCCGATGCGGCGCTCGCGGAGGCGAACCCCGAGCAGGCGCAGGCCCTCGCCGACAACGCGCGGAAGACGCTCGAGACGATGCGCCAGCGCCAGCAGCAGCTGAACGTGGAGCAGGCGCGCCTCGCGGGGTCTCTCGATCGGCGCGGGGAAGAGGGGCTCGGCGAGCAGCTCGACCGCGCGGAGGGGGAGCTCGAACGCGCCCAGGACGTGCTCCGGCGCCTCCGGCGAAGGGCGGCCGCCGCGAAGCTCCTCCGCGACACGATGAAGCGGCGCCGGGACGAGGCGCGGCAGCGCTACGTCCTGCCGCTCAAGGAGCGTGTCGAGAGCCTTGGGCGCGTCGTGTTCGGGCCGGACGTCGTCGTCGACCTCGCCGAGGACCTCGCGATCGCCCGCCTCGCCCGTGGAGGGATCGCGATCCCATGGGAGCAGCTGAGCGTCGGCACGCGGGAGCAGCTCGGCGTCCTCGTCCGGCTCGCGTGCGCCGAGCTCGTCGCGGCCGACGGCGGCGTCCCCGTCATGCTCGACGATGCGCTCGGCTGGTCGGATCCCCAGCGCCTCGAGGCGATGGGCGCCGTCCTCGCGCGGGCCGGCGAGTCCGCCCAGGTCATCGTCCTCACGTGCTTCCCCGACCGGTACGTCCACGTCGGCGGTGCGACGGTGATCCGGGTCGGATAGAGGCGAGGCGTGCTGGCCGTTGACTCGTCGCGGGCCACGATGCATGTTTGCGCCATCGAGTAGGTGTGGGACGCACGGGTAGGGACTCTGATGAGCAAGGTCGGCGAACGGGGCCAGATGACGATCGCCAAGGCGATCCGCGAGGAGCTCGGCATCCACGCCGGCGACGAGACCGTCCAGCGGATCGAGGACGGGCGGATCATCGTCGAGGTCGTCCCCGGGCGGCATCGGCGTTCGCTGTTGGGGATCCTCGGTCCAGGTGCGCACCGGCCTGCCGACGCGTCGTGGGGCGCGATCCGCGACGCGGCGTGGGAACCGCCGGACCCGGATCGCCGCGACCCGTGATCTACCTGGATACGTCGGTCGTCGTCCGGTATCTCGTCGGATCGCCGCCGGAGCAGGCGCGGCGCGCGGGAGCTCTCGTCGATGGCCCCGACGACCTCGGGCCGCCGCTCGTCACGGTCATCGAGACCGCTCACGTCCCGCGGAGGGTCTACCGGGCCGCGAACACGGCGATCGTCGACGCACTGATCGAGCTCGTCCGGCGTGAGGACGTCCGGCTGCTCGACCTGCCCGCCGATGATCTCGTGCGCAGCCTCACGGAAGTGCGAGTCTCACCAGGCCGGCCGATCCCGTCGCCTGCTCGGGCGGGACGCGCGCCCCGTCGACGACCGCGGGAATGTCGAACGTCCGCCCCTCACCCGGACCACCGCCCACTGATCGAGCCACACTGCGACGCTCGGCCCCGGGCCTTCCGCGCGACCCTCGACGGTCCGAAAGGCCCTCTCCGCCACGACGACCGGCCCGGACGCATGGTCCAGACCAATCTGCTATCGTTGGTCCGTACCAAGAAGCGGGTGGGCCCGTGGAAGGATGGATCACGTGTTCGAGATTCTCACGGTCGCACTCGTCACCGGCATCTTTGCCGCCGGCTTCGCTTCCCCGAACATCGTCGGCGCGCTCCTCGACCGCCGAGAGGCGCACGCGAAGCACTGAACCCAGCCTCTTCCCGAGAGTGAGCGTCCTCCCCGCAAGCTCTCGAATCGTCGGACGAGCTTCCCCGAGCACGTCCCTCGCGTCCCGATGTACTGCCGAAGCCCCGGTCCTCGCACCGGGGCTTCGGCATGTCGTGGGCATTCGCTACCTGACGACGATCGTCAGCATGGGACTCGTTCCGGGGAATACGAGCGACTGGTCCCCGACGAACGCGCGCAGGACGTACGTCCCCTTCGCTTTCGGCGTCCACCCGACAGAGAAGGCCCCGTTCGACCGGGCGATCGACCCGCTGGCGATCGTCTTCCAGGCCGCCCCGACCTTCCGCTGGATGACGACCTTCGAGCCGGGGTCGGCCGGCCGTGCCCTCCCGGTGAGGACCACCTTCTTCCCGAGAGTCGTGCTCCTCGTCGATGCCTTCAGGGTGACCGCGACATCGACATAGATGACCATCGGTACGCTGACGGAGCTCCCGGCGACGGCTCGATACGTCGTGCCGAACGTCGGCTTCATCGTCGTCCCGTACGAGCCGTCCGAGCCGGCGATCACCGCGGCGTCCGGCGTGGTGACCCACTCACCCGTCGGCTGGTCGAACCGCTCGAACCGCACGGAAGCCCCGGCCCGCGCGGTGCCGTCGATGGCGGTCGACTTCCCGTATGCCAGCTCACCGGGGTCGGCGATGAAGGTGACGGCGGCCTCCGGATCCGAGGTCGACTCGGCCGCGACCCGGACCGTCGGGGCGTCCGCGATCACGTTGTGCTCGACGACGACCTCGAACGGCACGGTCCCGCCGGGAGAGAGGGTCCCCGGGACCTCGACGGCGTTGCTGCCGATGACGTTCCCCTCGGGGTCGTACAGCGTCGCGACGGCCACGACCCCGCCGGCGGGCACGACGTTCGCGTTCGCGATCGAGCCGGTCACCTGCGTGGTCGTGGGGCCGAGCCGGGCCTGGCTCGACGTCGTCGTGAAGTAGTGGTTGGCGACGGTGCTCGTGTACGTCCAGTCGTCGACCTCGATGCGGTACTTCGCGAAGTCGGCCGGCCGGGCCACGTCCACGCGGAACGACGAGATCTCGCCCGGGTCGAGGATCGTGAGCCAGGCTTCGCCGATCTCGGTCGCGACGACGGTCCCGTCCGAGCCGAAGAGCGTCACGCGGATCCTCACGTTCCGCACCGGCACGTCCGTGTCGTTGCGCACCTCGCCGACGGCGGTGAAGGTCGTGTCCGTGTACCAGTAGTCCTCGGAGACCTCGGTGACGGCATACGAGGTCGGTGTCGCGGCACCGACCACCGTCGCGCCTGCCGGCATGACCAGTGCCGCCAGGGCGAAGGCGATGAGCAACGGCTTCATGAGCATCTCTGACCCTCGAGAGAGGTCGGCCCGGCCGCTGACGCGGCGCGTGGGCCGCGGTCGCGCCCCAGTGTCGCGCCGGCGCGTGCGCTGACCCCGCATGCCGAACGGCCCCGGCGATCGCTCGCCGGGGCCGTTCGATGAGGCGCTGTGTCGGGGGGTGGCCTCCGCCCCAGGGCTGCTAGCGGCGAGCCGCGAAGCAGTCCGTGCAGTAGACCGGCTTGCCGCTCGTGGGGCGGAAGGGGACCTGCGCCTCGCGTCCGCAACTCGAGCACGTCGCCGTGAACATCTCGCGGGGGCCGCGGGACTCGTAGCCGCCGCCACCACCACCACCACCGTAGCCGCCGCCACCACCGTAGCCGCCGCCACCACCCGAATCGCCCCGCGCGGCCTTGCGGCTCGCCCGGCACGACGGGCACCGGCGCGGCTCCGTGAAGCCACGACCGGCGTAGAACTCCTGCTCACTCGCCGTGAAGACGAACTGCTGACTGCAGTCGGAACAGGTAATCGTCTTGTCCGTATACACCAAGAACACTCCTACTCGGCCGGCTCCCGCGACCTCGTGTCTCGCGGGAACCGTGAGAGGAGTGTTCGAACGCCGGCGCATGTCGGTCACTCTCTGGACCGATCGCCGACACTCTAGCACCTCCCGTCGCGGCGTCAACCGGAAATGCATCGCCTGTCAACGGCCAGCGATTCTGTCCGAGCTAAGCGGCCAGCGACTTTGTCACTGTCGGGGGCATGGAACCCAAGGACAGAGCGACCCCGCCCGACGCTCGGGCCCAGCATCGAGCGTTCGTGCTCGAGCATGTCAGGAAGGTCGCGTCCCGGATCTGCTGGAAAAGCTCTGACGGCCCAGGCTCCCCGGCGCGG
>JBAWVU010000225.1:0-4884 GCA_037147135.1 Chloroflexota bacterium | reverse complement strand
GCCCGGGCCCGCAGTCGCTCGTGCAGCTCGGACAGGGCGGCGTCCCGCGCGGTGCGCGACAGCGCGATGAAGTCGTCGAGCCAGCGGTGCATCTCCCCCGGCCCCTCGAACGAGCCCACGAACCCGTCGCTCGCGATCACCACCCTCGCGCCCTGCGGCGTGAGCCGCCGGCCGCGCTGCGTCCGGTCGATGTCGTCCGGGAGGACGTCGGTCCTCGTCGACCTCGAGCCGAAGCGCTCGGCGCCGGCGCTCGCGATCCCCGGTCGTGGCCCCGCGCCGGTCGCCCCGGGCGGGACCGTCGTCGGACAGGAGGCGTACAGCAGCGATCCGTCACGGTCGAAGACGAGGAGCTCCGAATCGCCGCAGCGTGCGTATTCGACCGTCAATCCGCCGCGGCGTCGTCCGACCGCGACCGCGACCATCGTCGTCTGATACGAGTGCAGCAGCTGTTCGTGCGCCGCCTGCGCGAGCCATGCCTCCGCCGTGTGGGCGGGTGCCGTGCTCGCGTCGGCGTGTCGGCGCGTCGCTTCCCCGCGCAGCCAGAGGAGCCGCTCGGCCGCCCGCCTGAGGGCCTGGTCCGATCGTCCCTGTCGGCCGTCGCCCACGATGCCTCGCGCACTCGCGGCGATGGTCTCGGCCGCCGCCGCGGCGTGCGGTGACGTGGTGACGCCGTCACACACGCACGCGATGACGTCCTCGCCGGGGATGACGCGAGCACGGTCCTGGTCCTTGGGGTCGCCGCCCTCGCTGCCGGGCGATTCCTCGCACAGCGTCAGCCAGCCTGCCCTCGCGTCGCCACGAGCGCGGCTGGGCCCGGCCGGCGCCAGGGGGCGATTCACCGGTTCGCGCGGCTGCCCCCACTGCCCACGGTGCCGATGACGTGCTTGAGCATCTCCTTCGTGCGGACGTCGAAGTAGAGCCGGGCGCCATCCCGGAGCGAGGGGAAGATGCCGTCCGACCGGAGGTTGTCGCTGATGGTGTCCGGCGACGCGCTGCTCATCCGGAACATGCGGCGGCTGTCGGGATCGGGTCCGGCCTCCTGGTCCGTCGTGTAGCCCGGGAAGTCGTTCGGGTCCGTGTATGCGAGGCTCGTCGTCGTGCCGATGAGGGCGTTCACGACCAGCACGCCGCCGTCGCTCGTCTCCAGCGTCGCCATCCGCTGCGCCACGGGCTCGGCATCGCTCTGGGACATCCCGTCGCTCAGGTGGAAGACGATCGGGGGGAACGAGTCGCGGAACCGCTCACCCTGGAGCGCCTGCTCCACGATGCCGTGGGCCATCTCGAAGGCCGCGAGCGCGTCCGTCCCACCGAGGCGGCCGCCGAGGCCGAGCGTGTTGGCCGCACCCGACGTGGGGTCCGCAGCGGCGAAGTCGCGGACCGACGTCTCGATGTCCCGCACGTCGGTCGCCCCGACCGGCCAGCGCACCGGCCTGGCGCCGTACACGACGAACGCGGTGTAGTACCGCGGCTTCACCCTGAAGGTCGTGTCGTCGACCGGGACGGTGCTCCGTGCGAGAAGCTCCTTCAGGATGATCCCCGTGTAGCGCTCGACCCACTGGAACTTCGCGTCCGTGGTCCCGGGAAGCGCGTCCGCCATGCTTCCCGAGTCGTCGAGGACCATGACGACGAGTCCCGGGTGTGCCGCCTCGATCTTCTTCTCGTACATCAAACCCCTCGTGTCAGTCGATGCCGTCGATCGGCGAAGCTCGCGAGGCTCGACCGGCGAGACTCCCCGGCCGACCTGCGCCTGATGGGCGACACGAGTGTAGCCCGCCGGACGGCGGCGCCCCGAACACGCCGCGGGAGCGAGGACGGGGCGGGCCCCCGTCGGGCCAGCCGGACCGCGCAGGAGGCCACCCGCGGGTCGCGGAGCAGCCGTCAGCGCGCTCGGGTGGTCGGGGCCGCGACCGCTGGCGCCGCCGGGTCGAACGACGCACCGGGCCGGACGAGTGCGCCGAAGATCGCAGAGGCGCCCGCGGTCGCGCTCCACGACGGGCCCCCGCGACGCCCGTCCCCCCACGCGAGGAACACGCCGCCGTCGGCGGTGAGCTCCGCGCGCTCGCGAAGGCCGGCTCCATTCGTGCCCTGCTCGATCGACGTGGCGCTCCATCGCGCGGTCGTGACCGGGAACGGTCCCTCCCAGGTCCGCCCACCATCGCGCGAGACGGCGTACGCGGTGCCGACCGTCACGTGGTCGGACGCGCCGGACCCGCGCGGCAGGTCGACGATCCCGTGCAGCGTGACGACCACGACACCGCCGATCGCGACCAGGTTCGGCTTGACGCTCGACTGGGGGCGGCCGTCGATCCGTGGAAGGGACGGGAGCGTGGTCCAGCGCCAGCGTCCGCCCCCGTCGTCGCTCCAGCCGACGCGGATCGTGCCCCGGGCCTCGCCCGGCTCGGGCAGGGCGACGTAGTAGCCGACGGCCAGATACACGCGGCCGGTGACCGGGTCCACGTCGAGCCCCTGCGACCACGCCGGGTCCACGTGGAGGTTCGTCCGCGTGCCGGGCGCGGCGGCCGAGGCCACGGTGTACGCGTTGCGGGGGAGCCGGATGACGGACCGGACCGTCGGCCGGGAGAAGCCGCCCGTCTCGCGATCGAAGCGGATCCGCGCGACCGAGAAGCCGAGCCGGACCACGTTCCCGACCCCGCCCTTCCAGAAGATGTCCGCGTGGTTCCACCACCGGAGGTCGGCCTGGTAGAACGACGCATAGAGGCTCCCGTCCGGAGCCGCCTGCAGCCGGTACGCGATCCGCCACGTGGCGCCCGCGCCCGGCGGCCGCGCCGCGACCGGGATCTCCGTCAGTCGCCAGGTCTTCCCGAAGTCGGACGACGCGAGGAGGGCGAATCCCGGTCCCGTCTCGTCGCTGCGCGGCCAGTTGTAGCCGATGTAGACGACTCCCACGTTCGGACTCGCCGGGTCGCGATCCACGGTGACCTCCGGGAAGCCGCCGATCCACGGGCGCGTCCGCTGCTCCGTGTACAGCCGCGACCAGGTGGCGCCCTCGTCGTCCGTCCAGGCGACGCTCAGCGAGAGCCGCCCGTAGTCGCAGCCCGGAGCGGTCATGTCCACCCAGTAGAGGCGCGCGTGGCCGCCAGGCCCGGGCCCCCAGGCGATGGTGGGATGGATGTTCGGGCCGCGCCCGGACCCACCCCAGGGATGGGTGGCCGCCTCGCGGAAGGTGCGCCCCCCATCGGCGGAGAAGCGAAGTCCGGGATCCATCCCGCAGGTCCCCGCCGGGTCCTGCCGCATGAAGGAGACGGCGATCCGATCGGGATCGCTCGGATGGGTCGCGACGGTCGGTTCGAAGGTCCTGTCCACGAGTCGGCCGCGGCCGGCGGGGTGCGGCCCGACCTCGACCTCGAAGTCCACCCGCGGAGTCCCCGTGGGTGAGGCGCCGAACGTCGCGGGCGGGATCGCTGCGCTCGCGAGGAGCAGCGCGGTCGCCACGAGGAGGGTCCGCGCCCGGAGCGCGAACCGGCCGCCGCGCAGGAGCCGCGCCGGGGACGTGGATCGGCCGCCGCGCAGGGCCGCGGATGTCGAGGATCTGGCGCGGCGCCTACGGCGGCACCGCGAGATCCGGCGGTGCACTACTCGCGTCGCGATCGCTGCCCGGACCCCGGCGGCGCGGTGGGGCCGACGACGTCGGGTCGGAGCCCGACGCCGATCCGATCGAGGATGTCGCCGAGCGGGCCTGCGAGCCACCGCGAGAACGTGTACGTCATGTGGTGCTCGTCCCGCATGACGATCGTGTTGTCCACGACCGCCGGGCACGGGAATGACGGGCAGATCGCGTGGGTCATGTCCACGAACGTGGCGCGCCCCGCGCGCGCGGCGACCTTCTCGCGCGGGATCCAGTACCCGTCGACGGCGCCGGCACGGGCGCTGCATGCGCCGACGTTCGACCGGTTCGCGGCGAGACAGGCGGGGACGTCAACGCCGAAGAACGGCGTATCCGACAGGAGGATGACCGGGTGGGGCAGCTCGGCCAGGAGCCTGCCGATCGCGTGTCCCTCGGCATCGATCGTCCCGGGCCCTCCCGCGATGGGGATGATCCACCGGTTGATCGCGACGACCACGAGGTCGGGGTGGAGCGTCGGCACGATGCGCATGACGGCGTCCCGCCACGCGGCGCATTCGACGTACTCGCGCTTCGTGAACGGGTCGAAGATCCGGGCGTCGATGAACGTGCACGCGGACTTCGTGAACGGGATGAGGCGCCAGTCGCGCTCCTTTGCGAGGACTCGGAGCGCACCGAACCACTGGGCGGCGTGGGAGTCCCCGATGAGGACCACGGTGTGCGGCGCGTCGCGGCGCCCGTAGATGCAGACCTTCGGCTTCACCTGGGCGTGATCGACCCCGCACCCGGTCCGAAGGAGCGGCTCGGAATCGTCCCGTGCCGCGGCGATCCCCGGACGCACGTTCGACGGGAGTGCCCCGGTCGCAGCCTCGCCCGTCGACGGCGCAGCGATCGAAGCGACGAAGGACGGCTTCGGCGACGGCCGCGGCGTGGCTCTGGGCGATGGGTCCGGTGAGGCGCTCGCGGAGGGGTCCGGCGACGCGCTCGCGGACGGGCCGGCGGATGGGTCCGCGGAAGAGCCGGGCGACGCGCCGGCCGATGCATCGGGGGCGGGATCGACGATGCCCGGTTCCGCATCGCCCGGCGCCGAGACCACAGACGTCGCGTCCCCGAGGTCCACCTCCTCGACCTGGGGGTCGTCGAGGCTCGCCACATCGCCCGGGCCCTCCGCGCTGCCGGTCGTGCTCGCGGTGATCGGCCTGGTGCTGGGGCTGATGTTCGTGGCGACGTGCGCGGCCGTGCACGCGGCCTGCTGATCGCCGAGGCCCGCGCGGCCTGCTGAATGCCGAGGCGCGCACGGC
>JBAWVU010000224.1:0-4898 GCA_037147135.1 Chloroflexota bacterium | reverse complement strand
AAGACCGGTGGCCGGGGATTGACATCGGGCCTAACGCGTGTTAGGTTCTCATCTAACACGCGTTAGGAGAGAGGATCACCATGGCGACGCAGGCCCGCACTCGCACCGCACCCGCGCCGAAGACGCGCACCGATGCGCTCGTCCGGGACCTCTCCACCTCGCCCGCCCCCAGCGGGCAGCCGCAGATCGTGTTCGATACGCGACCGGCGTACGACTTCCTCGTGTCGCTCATGGTCGACTTCATGCCCGAGGTGCTGCCGGAGGATGTCGCCTGGTTCGACGCGTCGCGAGCATCTCTGTCCGATGGCCTCAAGCGCGACCTGCGCCGGACGTTCGGCCACGAGGAGGAGAGGATCGCGACGGGCACGGCGCTCGTTCCGCTCGTCGTCGCCGACGATCGAGTGCGGACAGCAGCGGACGTGGTCGCGCTCGCCGGCCGGACGACGGTGCCGCTGCTCATCGCCCTCACCTGCGAGATGGAGCACATGCCGGCGGCCGCCGCGCTGGTCGAGCGAGCCCTCACCGGCGACGACGGGGCGAGGACCGACCTCGTCGCCCTCTTCCCGGAGGCCACGCGCCCGGGGCTGGAGAGGCTCCTCGGCGACCCGGACGGCGAGCTGCGTGCTCTCCGTCGCGTGCTGCGCGCGTGGCTCGAGCGGTTCGAGGCCGTGGAGGCACGGGTCTCGAAGATGGCCGAGCGCGATGCGGCCGCTCGTCGGACGGAGCTCGCGGGCATGAACGTGTCCGAGGCCGTCGAGCGCGTCACCGGCGGAGTCCGGTTCACGGCCGACCCGGCCCTGCGCCAGGTGATCCTCGCCCCCGCCTACTTCGGTCGCCCGTACAACTTCCTCTTCGGCGCCCAGGACTGGCGCATGTTCGCCTACCCGATCGACGATGCCTCGCTCGACGGGGATCCCGATGCCGTGCCGAGCGCGACGGTCCGCCTCTTCAAGGCTCTCGGAGACGACAGCAGGCTCCGGATCCTTCGCCTGCTCGCGGCCGGAGACCTCTACCTCACGGAGATCGCGGACCGGATGGGCCTCTCGAAGCCGACGGTGAGCCACCACATGATCGCCCTGCGTGCGGCGGGGCTGGTGACCGTCACCGATACCGGCGGGCTCACCTACTACACCCTGCGGCGCGAACGCCTCGCGGACGCGACGCCGGACCTCCAGCGCCTGATCGGCGCCTGACCCCACGAAGGCACCCGGGATGAACGTTCGGCCAGATGTTAGACGCACAACGAACACGCTGACGATGTCGATGGAGCACGCGGTGACACGCGCCGCGGCGGCCCCGCGCGGGGCAATGGAAGGGAGGCCCACGATGGGCACGACGAGCAGGTCGTCGCATTCGATGCGGGACGAGACGATCCTTGGCGCAGGTCGGCTCGAGCAGGTCCATCTCATGGTCGATGAGCGGCTGCGGGAGTCGCAGCAGGCTCGGATGGCGGCTGGCGAAGACGGCCGCATCCGCCACCGGATCGGTGCTGCGCTCGTGGCCCTCGGGACCGCCGTGGCCGGCGGGTCCGCCAGCGTCTCCACGCGGCGATCCATGGCCCGGTCCTCCGCCTCCACCCGCCTGCCGGACGCCGCTCACGCAGGCAGCGGCCGCTGATCGGCGAGGCGCGCGGTCCCCGGTGGTCCCCCGCCGAGGGTCGCGCGCCGACGCTCAGACGGGCAGGAGCGCGAGGCCGACGGCGACGACCGCGCCGACCATCGCGGAGATCCCGATGAGCCGGGCTGCGGCGGCGAGATCGGCGCGGTGGGCGGCGGCGTCGGCGACCTTCGCCTCGGCCCCGAGGGCGCCGAAGTTGCGGACTCCCGCAAGAGCGAACGCGACGCAGAACCGGAACCGCGCCTGGAGCAGGCCGATCGCCGCGCCCGCCGCCGGGAAGAACACGAGGAGCCTCGCCCAGGTCGGCGCGCCGACCGCCACGAGCGCGACGGCGAGGACGACCGTGACGACCAGCATCGCCACGCCGACCTTGCGGCGCCGCCTGATCTCCGCGGCACCGATGTTGCAGGCTCCGGGCCGATAGGCGGCCTCGGGATCGTCCACGAGCTGGATCTTCGTCATGGAGTCCGGTTCCCTCGAGCGGTCGTCGGGTGAGTTCACGTGTTCAAGTATCCGTCCGCGCCGCGGGCCCGCGCGGTCTGCCCGGCTCCGGCACCCAGTCGCGCAGCGGACGGACGTCGGAGATGCGGGCGATGAGCGCCGGGTCGAGCGCCTCGGCGGCCGCCACGGCCGTCTCGACCGCGGTGAGGCACGGGACGCCCTCGGCGATCGCCACGTGCCGGATCTCGGCGGCGTCGCGCACGGCGCCCGACCGCGGTGTCGGCGAGTTCACGACCAGGCCGACCCGCCCGCTCTCGATCGTCGCGAGGATCGGCTCGCCAGGGGCGTCGGGAGGAGCGCCGAGCCTGGCGACGAGCGTCGCGCCGATCCCCACCATCGCGAGCCCGCGGAGCGTCCCTTCCGTCGCGGCGAGACGGAATCCGGCCGCGACGAGCGCGCGTCCGAGCCGCGGGAGGAGGCCCTTGTCGCGGTCCGCGAGCGACACGAGCGCGAGGTCGCGGCCCGGGAGGGGGCGGGGCGGGGCGAGCGAGGCGCCGACCAGCGCCTTCGCCGTGGCGACGCGCACGTCTTCGTGGATGCCGATGACCTCCCCGGTCGACTGCATCCCCGGCCCCACGGACGGGTCCACGCCGCGGAGCTTGGCCGTCGAGAACGCCGGGGCCTTCACGGCGACGAACGCCGGCGGCGGCAGCACCCCGCCGGACCAGCCGAGCTCGGGGAGAGTCGCGCCGAGGGCGATCCGGACGGCGAGCTCGACCATCGGGACGCCCGTCACCTTCGAGATGAACGGGACGGTCCGGCTGGCGCGCGGATTCACCTCGATGAGGTAGACCCCGTCGTCGCGGACGATGAACTGGGCGTTGACGAGACCCTTCGCGCCGAGCGCCAGGACGATCCGCTCCATCGTGACTGCGACGAGGTCCTGGTCCCATGCCGAGACTGTCTGCGGCGGGAAGACGCCTACCGAGTCGCCCGAGTGGACCCCCGCGCGCTCGAGGTGCTCGAGCATCCCGGGGATGAGCACCCGCTCACCGTCCGAAACGGCGTCGACGTCGACCTCGACGCCTTCGAGGTACCGGTCGATCCGGACCGGTCGGTCGGGATCCACGACGGTCGCGGCCGCGAGCTGGCGCGCGAGGTCCTCAGGGGAGTAGCTGAAGTCGATCGCGAGCCCGCCGATGACGAACGACGGCCGGACGATGACCGGGTAGCCGATGCGGTCGGCGATCGTGAGCGCCTCCTCGATCGAGTGTGCCGTCCCACCCTCGGGCTGCGGGATCCCCAGCCGGTCGAGGAGCGCGGAGAAGCGGGTCCGCTCCTCGGCCTGGTCGATCGCCTCGAGATCCGCGCCGAGGAGCCGGACGCCATCCGCCTCGAGCGTGGCGGCGAGGTTGAGCGGTGTCTGGCCCCCGAACTGCACGAGCACCGGGAGTCGGTCTGCCGGGTCTGGTGACTCGGCGTCGATGACGGCGCCCACCGACTCCGCGTCGAGCGGCTCGAAGTAGAGCCTCGTGGACGCGTCGAAGTCGGTCGAGACCGTCTCGGGGTTCGAGTTCACCATGACCGCCGACCAGCCGCCCCGGCGGAGCGTGTCGGCCGCCTGGACGGCGCAGTAGTCGAACTCGATCCCCTGCCCGATCCTGACGGGTCCCGAGCCGATGACGAGCGCCGCCGGCCGTGGCACCGGCGGTGCCTCCGGCTCCGACCCGGAGGCGGCATACGTGGCGTAGAAGTACGGCGTCTCCGCGGCGAACTCGGCCGCGCACGTGTCGACCATGGCGTAGCCGGGCAGGAGCCCCAGCTCGCGCCTCGCGGCCGCCACGGCCGCCGCACCCACGCCGGCGAGCGTGCCGAGGTCGCGGTCGCCGAACGACATGCGCTTCGCCGTCGCGAGGAGCGACGCCGCCGCCGGGTCGGTCGGGTCCGCGAGCCGCGAGCCGAACGACCGGACGCGGCCCTCGAGCGCGACGAGCCTCCCGATCTCCGCGAGGAACCAGTCCGCGATGCCCGTCGCCGCCCCGACCGTCGCCTCCGGGACGCCTCGCCGGAGGAGTGCGAGGATCCGCCAGAGACGATCGTCCGAGGGCGAAAGGAAGCGGCGGAGCACGATCGGTGCCGCGGCGCGTTCGGCGTGGCGCGTGGACTCGCACGCCTCCCCGGCGTCGCCGGTCCAACGGATCGGCGTCCCGCCATCCGCCTCAGCCTCCGCGTCCGCATCCAGGTCGGCGGGGGCGAGCGCGGCCGCGAGGTACGCGAGGGTCGGCGCCCAGGCCGCCGCCTCGGCGAGCGGGCCCGACCCGGCCTGCTCGAGGCCGCGCAACGCCTTGTTGAGCGCGGCCCCGAACGTCCGGTCGATCGCCATGACCTCGCCGGTCGCCTTCATCTGGCTCCCGAGCGAGCGGTCGGCCCGCGGGAACTTGTCGAACGGGAACCGCGGCAGCTTCACGACGACGTAGTCGAGAGCGGGCTCGAACGCGGCGACCGTCGTCCCGGTGACGACATTGGGGATCTCGGCGAGGCGGCGCCCCGCCGCGATCTGGGCGGCGACGCGTGCGATCGGGTAGCCGGTCGCCTTCGACGCGAGCGCAGACGACCGGCTGACCCTGGGGTTCACCTCGATGACCGCGTAGTCGACATGATCGGGGCTCAACGCGAACTGGACGTTGCAGCCACCCTCCACGCCGAGCGCACGGATGATCGCGAGCGCCGCGCTCCGAAGCCGCTGGTGGACCGGGTCCGAGAGCGTTTGCACCGGCGCGACGACGATCGAGTCCCCGGTGTGGACCCCGAGCGGGTCGACGTTCTCCATCGAGCAGACG
>JBAWVU010000223.1:0-4916 GCA_037147135.1 Chloroflexota bacterium | reverse complement strand
CATCAGCGAGGCGCTCCGCGGCGAGGGCGCGTACCTGACGCTGCCCGACGGTACGCGGTTCATGGCGGCCCACGATCCGCGCATGGAGCTGGCGCCGCGTGACATCGTGGCCCGGGCGATCGACTTCGAGATGAAGAAGCACGGCCTGGACCACGTGTGGCTGGACGCCAGGCACCTCGGCGAGCCCTTCCTCGTGGAGCACTTCCCGACGATCCACGCTCGCTGCCTGGAGCTCGGCATCGACATCGCGCGGCAGCCGATCCCGGTGGTGCCGGCGGCGCACTACACGTGTGGCGGAGTGGTCACCGACCTCGACGGGCGCACGGACATGCCGGGGCTCTTCGCCGTGGGCGAGACCACCTACACGGGCCTCCACGGCGCCAACCGGCTCGCGAGCAACTCGCTGCTCGAATGCGTCGTCGTCGGTCGGACCTGTGCGGCGTGGATCGACAGAGAAGCGCCGGGCGAGGTGACCGCCCTGCCGGCGTGGGACGAGAGCCGGGTGGAGAACGCCGACGAGCAGGTCGTCATCTCCCACAACTGGGACGAGCTGCGGCTCTTCATGTGGAACTACGTCGGCATCGTGCGGACCACCAAGCGGCTTGACCGGGCGCTCCGGCGGATCCACCTGCTGCGGGCGGAGATCGACGAGTACTACGCGAACTTCCGGGTCGACCGCGACCTCCTCGAGCTGCGCAATCTCGTCGACTGCGCCGAGCTCGTGGTCCGGTCGGCGCTGGAGCGCCACGAGAGCCGGGGCCTGCATTTCAGCCGCGACTACCCGTACACGCTCCCGGCCAGCTTCCCGACGGTGTTGATCCGCGGCCCACGCGACGCCTGAGCCCGGCCGCTAGACGATCCGCATCGAGTAGTCGACCGCGCGCACGTCCTTGGTCAGCGCGCCGACCGAGACGCGGTCGACGCCGGTCGCGGCGATCTCCCGGAGCCGGTCCAGCGTCACGCCGCCCGACACCTCGAGCAGCGCCCGCCCACCGGTCAGCTCGACCGCCTCGCGCATCCGCTCGAGCGTGAAGTTGTCGAGCAGGACGCTCGTGGCGCCCGCCGCCAGGGCCTCTCGCAGCTGGTCCAGGCTCTCCACCTCGACCTGGATCCCGACGCCGGCGCCAAGCTGGGACGCCAGCTCCAGGGCCGCTCCGACGCCACCGGCCGCAGCGATGTGGTTCTCCTTGATGAGGATCCCGTCCCACAGGGCCAGTCGCTGGTTCCGGCCACCGCCCACCCGGACGGCGTACTTCTGCGCCTGGCGCAGGCCCGGGATCGTCTTGCGCGTGTCGAGGATCGCGCACCCGCCGACGTTCGGCGAGGCACCTTCGATGGCGCGCACGTGTCGCCGGGCCGCCGTGGCGGTGCCCGACAGGAGCTGCAGGAAGTTCAGTGCGGGGCGCTCGGCGGTGAGCATGGCGCGCGCGTCGCCTCGCACCTCGCAGACGGGCGTGTCGGCCGCCATGTCGGCGCCCTCGTCGTACAGCCAGTCGATCCTGGCGGCCTCGTCGAGCGCAAGGACGCAGGCATCGAACCAGTCGCGCCCGCACAGGACGGCATCCTCGCGAACGCGGACCCGCGCGGTCACCGGGCGCTGCGGGACCAGCCTCGCGGTCAGGTCGCCCGTCCCGACATCCTCGAGCAGCGCGTCGCGCACATTGCGGGCCCGCGCCTCCTCGAGCGTCTCGTTGGCGGACGGCGGGTCGAACGCGCCCATGTCCGGCCGCGTCAGGCCGAGCCGATGTGCGGCACGAACCCGTGCTGGGGCGCGACGACGCTGTCCGGGTTCGCGGCCACGAAGGCCAGCATCCGCTGGATGCAGCCCACGGCGCAGACGCGGGTCGGCTCCGGCACGAGGATCTCGCCGGTCCCCTGTTCCAGGCAGTCGATCACGCCCTGCACGGCGTTCATCGCCATCCACGGACAGTGCGCACAGCTCTTGCACGTGGCGCTGTCGCCCGCCGTCGGGGCCTCGATGAGCGTCTTGCCGGGGGCCAGCTGGCGCATGCGGTGGAAGATGCCACTGTCCGTCGCCACGATGTACTCGCGGGCGTTGCCCTCGATGACAGCCTTGAGGAGCTGGGATGTCGAACCGACGACGTCGGCCTGCGCCGCGACCGTCGCGGGCGATTCCGGGTGTACCAGGACCATCGCGCCGGGATGTTCCTCGCGGAGAAGCGCGAGCTCGATGCCCTTGAACTCCTCGTGGACGACGCACGCGCCGTTCCACATGAGCATGTCCGCGCCGGTCTCGCGCGCGATGTAGCCGCCGAGGTGCCGATCCGGCGCCCAGAGGACCTTCTCGCCTGCGTCCGCCAGGTGTCGCACGATCGGCAGCGCGCAGGAGCTGGTCACCATCCAATCGGCGCGAGCCTTCACCGCGGCACTCGTGTTCGCGTAGACCACCACCGTGCGGTCGGGGTTCGCATCGCAGAAGGCGGCGAAGTCGTCCGGCGGGCAGCCGATGTCGAGGGAGCAGGTCGCGTCGAGGTCCGGCACCAGGACCCGCTTCTCCGGGCTCAGGATCTTCGCGGTCTCGCCCATGAAGCGGACGCCCGCGACGACCAGGGTCCGGGCCGGATGGTCGCGCCCGAAGCGGGCCATCTCGAGGGAGTCGGCGACGCACCCGCCCGTCTCGAGGGCGAGGTCCTGGAGGTCGCCGTCGACGTAGAAGTGCGCCGCGAGGACGGCGTCGTGGGCCTGCAGCGTGGCGATGGCCCGCGCCTTCAGCTCAGCTCGCTCGGCCGGCGACGGAATCACCGGCACCTTCGCCCAGGCGATGGCGATCCGCTCGGAACCATCGCCGGAAGGCAGTGAGAACTCGACCTGCACCTGGCTCGTGTCTGCCATCGCTCGTCCCCGTTCGGTGCGCTGCGTCGTCGGCGCTGGTCGAATCGTACCGCGGGTGCCGGAGTCACGCGCGCCGGAGGGTCGGCGGGCGTGTCCTTCCCGACAGGCGACGCGCACTCGCAGCCGCCGCGGGTCGCCAGGGGTCCTCCAGAGAGCCGATGGTCGGGCGCGACCGTCGTCTCCCTACGCGATGACCCCGGCGGCGCGCCGCCGGCGGGCCCGCACGATCCACTTGCGGGCCTCGTCCGGGAGGAGGACCGCGAGCGGGCCGATGACGAGGACGGCGAGGAGTGCCCACGGCGGGAGGGACGCCGTCCGCATGATCGTCTGGAGCGGCGGGAGGTAGACGACGCAGAGGAGGAAGGCGATCTCGAACGCGATCCCCGCGAGGATGAGCCTGTTGGTGCGCAGCCCCTGCCGGAAGGCGGAGACGCGTTCGGAGCGGCATGCGAAGACGGCGCCGACCTGCCCCGCGACGATGCCCGCGAGGCACGCGGTGGTGGCCGTGATGTAGACCTGCATCGTCGCCGGGTCCCCGGTGCCATGGATGATCGACTGGGTCGCCGCCTGGAGGTCTGCCAGCCCATACCCGGCGGCTGCCCAGACGAGGAAGAACGCGGCCATGCTCACGATCGACTCGAGGATGCCGAGGAACGCGTAGGTCCGCAACAGCAGCCCACGGTCGATGATCGAGGCGTTCCGGGGACGGGGCGGCTGGGCCATGAGGCCGGGCTCGGGTGGCTCCGCCCCCAGTGCGACAGCCGGGATCATGTCCGTCCCCAGGTCCACCGAGAGGATCTGCATGACGTTGAGGGACGGCGGGATCTTGAGGGCGATCATCGCGATGAAGGGCATCATCTCGGCGACGTTCGAGGTGATCACGTAGGTCGCGAACTTCCGGATGTTCTGGAACACGGCACGCCCCTGCTCGATCGCGGCGACGATCGTCGCGAAGTCGTCGTCCAGGAGGACCATGTCGGCGGCCTGGCGGGCGACGTCCGTCCCGCTGACCCCCATCGCGATCCCGACATTCGCGGCCCGCAGTGCAGGGGCGTCGTTCACGCCGTCGCCGGTGGCGGCCACGAGGTGGCCGAGGTCCTTGTACGCGCAGACGATGCGCAGCTTCTGCTCGGGCGAGGTCCGGGCGAAGATGAGGCCGTCGCGGTCGCGGATGATCTCGCGGAGTTCGTCTTCGGACAGCTGCGAGAGCCGCGCCCCGGTCACGACCGTCGGCTCGACGTCGGGCGCCTCGAGCCCGATGAGCCGGCCCACGGCGGCGGCCGTGTGCCCGTCGTCGCCGGTGACCATCGTGACGCGGATCCCCGCGGCACGGCACGCGGCGATCGCGGCGGGGACCTCCTGCCTGGGCGGATCGTGCATCGCGATGAGGCCCAGGAAGGTGAGGCCGGCCTCCAGGTCGGCGGGCGCCTGCTCGAGGAGCTTGTCGCCGCCCTCGCGCATCGCGACGCCCAGGACGCGGAGCCCGCGCCCTCCGAGCTCCGCGTTCGCGGCCGTCACGGCCTCGCGTGCGGCGTCGTCCAGGGGTGCGGCCTCCCCGTGGTCGAGGATCGACACGCACCGCGAGAGGACCTCCGCCGGTGCGCCCTTCGTGAAGACGAGGTACGGGGCGCCGGTGAGCCAGAGCTCCTGACTGCGCCACGAGAGGACGACGCTCATCATCCGCCTCTCGGCGGAGAACGGGATCTCGCGGCGTCGCACCGACCCGCGCCCGAGCGCGTCCACGGAGATGCCCCCCTTCGCGGCGGCGACGAGAAGCGCCGCCTCCGTCGGATCGCCCGCGATGCGATGGTCGAGGTCGAAATCAAGAAGATTGCCGCCCCCGATTTTACCATTTCGGTGAGGCCGGGCTCCCCTGCCCTGGTCGTGGTGGACGAGCATGCGATCCCCGAACCCTATTGGGAGCCGCGTGAGCCAAGGCTCGATCGGATTGGGCTGCTCAAGGACCTCAAGCTCGGCGTCCCGGTGTCCGGGGCAGAGCTTTCCAATCCGGAACCAGTGCTCAGCGTGAGGGGCAGGTGATGGGCTTTTCAGACAAACAGGTC
>JBAWVU010000222.1:0-4924 GCA_037147135.1 Chloroflexota bacterium | reverse complement strand
GCCCGATGAGGTCTCCGACCCGGTAGAAGGGCAGCGCGTCGAGCTCCCCGCCGGCAGCCAGAAGCTCCATGCCCTGCAGAGCGATGGCCTCTTCTCTGGTCCGCGCCAGGTCGAGTCGCACGAGAGGGCGCTGATCGGTGCCCCCCGCGCGTGTCACAGCGCACGGGACGAGCCGCACAGCGCCCTCCGGCGCATCCTGGTCCGGGCGCGCGACGAAAAACTCCGCGCCCATGACGAGATGATCGAGCCCTTCGGCCGCGAGGAACGTGCGCGCGTCCTCGACGCCGTGGGGACGGGCTCGCCGGACGCGGGGACGGCCTCCGGCTCCGACGACGCTCCGGTGCTGAGCATCGTGGGCGGCATGCCGTCGGAGGAGACGTGGCGCACCGTCGCCGGGCGGTTCGCGGGGGCGGTCGGCCGGGGTCGCGTGGACAAGGTCGTCCTGGCCCGGCGCGTCGATCTCGAGGCGGACCGCGCGGTCGACGTGGCCGCGACGCTGCGTCGCCTCGTCGCCTCCGCCGCGGAGAGCACCGTCTTCGCCATCGCGCGAGGGGACGCGGTCTTCCTCGGGGCGACCCCGGAACGACTGGTGCGCACCGCGGGCCGTGACGCCACCACGGCCGCCATCGCCGGGTCCGCGCCGCGTGGCGCGGATGTCAGCGAGGACGATGCCCTCGCCGCCGGCCTGCTCGCGAGCGAGAAGGAGCGCGAGGAGCACGCCGTCGTCGTGCGCATGCTCCGCGACAGCCTTGCGCCGCTCTGCGACGCCCTCGAGATGGCCCCGTCGCCGCGCGTCATCCGGCTCCGTACCGTCCAGCACCTCTGCACGGACTTCACGGCCCGGCTCTCGGACCGCTCGGGGATCCTGAGCCTCGTCGGCGTCCTCCATCCCACGCCCGCAGTCGGCGGGCAGCCGCGCGGTACCGCGCTCGACCTCATCCGCGACCAGGAGGGGATCGATCGCGGCTGGTATGCCGCGCCGCTCGGATGGGTCGATCGCGACGGCGACGGCGAGTTCGTCGTCGCGCTGCGCTCCGGCGTCGTCCGCGGCCACCGGGCCGCCCTGTTCGCCGGCTGCGGGATCGTCGCCGACTCCGACCCCGGACGCGAATGGGACGAGAGCCGGATGAAGCTCCGCGCGCTCGGCATGGCGCTCGGACGGGTGGAGCTCTGATGGCCGCCGATCGCCGCGCCGCGTCGGTCCGCCGGCAGGCCTCGGGCCAGGCCGCGGTGGCGCCCGGTCCGGCCTCGGGCCGGCCCGCTGTCGCGTCCGGTCCGCCGGCCTCGACGCTCCATGCCTTCGTCGAGGAGCTCGTCCGCGCCGGGGTGCGCGACGCGGTGGTCTGCCCCGGGTCGCGCTCCACTCCGATGGCGCTCGCGCTCGCCGCACACCCGGCGATCCGGCTTCACGTCCACCTTGACGAGCGGTCCGGCTCGTTCTTCGCCCTCGGTGCCGCGAAGGCCTCGCGGCGACCCGTCGTCTTCCTCGCGACCTCCGGGACCGCCGTCGTGAACGCGCATCCGGCCGTCGTCGAGGCGACGCATGGGCGCGTGCCGCTCGTCATCCTCACCGCCGACCGCCCGCCCGAGCTCCGCGACCGGGGGGCGGCGCAGACGATCGACCAGGTCCGGCTCTACGGCGTCGCCGCGAAGTGGGCGGTCGACATGCCCGTCCCGGAGGCGAGCCCGGCCGCCGAGGCGTTCTGGCGGAGCGTGGCCTCCCGTGCCGCCGCCCTCGCGGCGGAGGCGCCGGCCGGCCCCGTCCACGTGAACCTGCCGTTCCGCGAGCCGCTCATCCCCGACGGCGACCTCGCGCCCCACGAGGTTCTCCCACCGCCGACGCCCGGGCGCGTCGACGTGGAGCCGCCCGCCCGGCCGTACCTGTCGCTCGTCGCCGGTCGGCGACGGCTCGACCCGGGGGCGGTCGAGACGCTCGCCGTCATCCTCGCCGCCGCCCGTCGCCCACTCATCGCCTGTGGGCCGCTCGATGACCCGGAGCTTCCCGCCGCCGTCGCGGCCCTCGCGGCGGCCCTCGACGCGCCGGTGCTCGCCGATCCGCTCTCCCAGGTGCGGCTGGGTCCGCACGATCGGTCGCGCGTCGTCGCCCACGGCGACCTCCTCGTCCGGCCCGGCGCGTGGATCGCCGCACACGCGCCGGACCTCGTCGTGCGTTTCGGGGCGCCGCCCACGTCCAAGCCGCTCGGCGAGCTGCTCGCGGAGTCGCGGCCGACACACGTCATCATCGACGGCGGCGACGGCTGGCTCGAGCCGAACCTCATCCCCGCGACCATCGTCCACGCCGACCCGTCCGCGATGGCGGTCGACGTCGCCCGGGTCGTGGCCGAGCTTCGTGCCGGGAGGCGGCCCGTCGACCCCGGCTGGTGCGCGGCATGGCTCGCGGCCGATGCCACGGCCGACCGTGCGGTCCGCGACCGACTCGCGCGGATCGACGAGCCGTACGAGGGACGCGTCTTCGACGTACTCGGCGATGCGCTCCCGGCGCATGCGCTCCTGTGGGTCGGCAGCTCGATGCCGATCCGCGACCTCGACGCGTACGGCGCCGGCAGCGACCGCCCCGTCCGAGTCCTCGCGAACCGCGGCGCGAACGGGATCGACGGCGTCGTCTCGTCGGCGCTGGGGGCCGCCGCGGTCCACCCGGGGCCGGTCGTCCTCGTGCTCGGCGACATCTCGTTCCTCCACGACATCACCGCGCTCGTCGCGGCGCGGCTCCACGCGCTCTCCCTCGCGATCGTCCTTGTCGACAACGACGGCGGCGGGATCTTCTCGTTCCTGCCCCAGGCGCGGACGGTCGCGCCGGGGGTCGGACTGCCGGAGCGGTTCGAGGAGCTGTTCGGGACGCCGCACGGGATGGGGGCGCGGCTGGGCCCGGTCGTGGAGGCATTCGGCGGCCGGTTGATCGACCTCGGCGATGCGGGCCGGACCACCGCCGCGAGCGACGACGCGAGCGCGCTCAGGACGGCGCTCGACGCCGTGATCGGGGCGCCGGGGGTGACGGTCGTCAGGTATGCGACCGACCGGGCCCGCAACGTCGCGCTGCACCGCGAGGTGGCGGCGGCGGTCGCCGCGGCCCTCCACCGCACCGCCGGGGACCTCCCGCCGTCGGAGGCCGCGCGATGACACTCCGCCACGTCGCCGTCGGCGATGCGCGGTACGCGGTCCGCGTCGCCGGCACGGGCACGCCGGTGCTCCTCCTCCACGGGTTCACCGGGACCGGCAGGGGCTGGGATCAGCTCGCGCGTCGGCTCCGCGCCGCCGGCTACAGGACGGTCGCTCCGGATCTCCTGGGGCACGGCCGCTCGGATGCGCCGCCGGACCCCGTCCGCCACGATGTCGCGCGGCAGGCGGCGGATCTCGCGACCGTCCTCGCCACGCTCGATGCCGTGCCGGCCGTCGTCATCGGGTATTCGCTCGGCGGCCGCGTCGCGCTGCGCCTGGCGCTGGATCGACCGCACGTGGTGCGCTCGCTCGTCCTCATCGGCGCGGGCGCGGGCACGGCCGACGATCGGACCCGGGCGCGGCGTCGAGCGGAGGAGGCGGCCCTGGCCGAGGCGATCGAGCGCGAGGGGATCGTGGCGTTCGTCGATCGCTGGGAGGCGCTCCCGCTGTTCGCGACCGAGGCCGCGCTGCCGGATCGGGTCCGTGCCGCCCGGCGCGACGAGCGCCTGTCGCAGCGCCCCGACGGCCTGGCTGCGAGCCTTCGCGGCGCCGGGCAGGGGGCGCAGCAGCCGCTCCACGCTAGGCTCGCGACGCTCCGTGTCCCCACGCTGCTCGTCGTCGGCGAGCGCGACGCGGCGGCGCGGGCACGTGCGGAGGCGATCGTCGTCGCGGCGCCGCGAGGCGTCGCCCGCATCGTCGTCGAGCCCGGAGCCGGTCATGCCGTCCACCTCGAGCGCGAGGCGCGGTTCGGCGACCTCGTGCTGGATCGGCTGGCCGCGACCATCGGCTCGCCCCCCGGCGCCGGGACCGTCGGGTCACCCCCGGGCGCCGGGACCGCTGTCGGGACCGGTGCGCCAGCCCCGTCCGCCACCGCCACCCCGGACGGCGCCCGACCGTCCCGCCGACCCCCGCGGAGGACCGCATGAGCAGCCATCCGATGGGCAGCCGCCCCGTCACGTGGACCCCGGTGAAGCCGTACTCGGACATCCGGTACGAGCACTCCGGCACGGGCATCGCGAAGGTGACGATCGACCGGCCGGAGGTTCGCAACGCGTTCCGGCCGGAGACGGTCGACCAGATGCTCGAGGCCTTCCGCGACATCCGCGACGACGACTCGGTCGGCGTCGCCCTCCTCACCGGCGCCGGCGATGTCGCCTTCTGTTCCGGTGGCGACCAGCGCGTGAAGATGCGCGGCGGCTACCAGCGGGAGGAGGGGACGCACGCGCTCAACGTCCTCGAGCTCCAGAAGCTCATCCGGTCGCTCCCGATCCCCGTCATCGCGCTCGTCAACGGCTTCGCGATCGGCGGCGGCCACGTGCTCCACGTCGTCTGTGACCTGACGATCGCCTCGGAGAACGCCGTGTTCGGGCAGACGGGGCCCAAGGTGGGCTCATTCGATGCCGGCTACGGCGCGACGATGCTCGCCCGGATCGTCGGCCACAAGCGTGCCCGCGAGATCTGGTACCTCTGTCGGCAGTACACCGCTGCCGAGGCGTACGAGATGGGACTGGTGAACGCGGTCGTCCCGCTCGCCGACCTCGAGGCGGAGGGCATCCGTTGGGCCGACGAGATCCTCGAGAAGAGCCCGACGGCGATCCGCTTCCTCAAGGCGTCGTTCATCGCGGACACCGACGGTCTTGCCGGCCTCCAGGAGCTCGCCGGCTACGCGACGGCGCTCTACTACACGACCGATGAGGCGCAGGAGGGGAAGGAGGCGTTCCTCGACAAGCGCCGCCCCGACTTCTCG
>JBAWVU010000221.1:0-4987 GCA_037147135.1 Chloroflexota bacterium | reverse complement strand
GCCGGACGAAGGGCACGGAGGCCGTCGCTACGGACGCCGCCGACAGCTCCAGCTTCACCTTCTCGGCCGCATCGCGGAGTCTGGCGCGGGCCATCGGATCGCCCGGGTACTCGATCCCGGACCGGGTCCCGTACTCCTCCGCGAGGTGACCTGCGACCACGTCATCGAAATCCATGCCGCCGAGCGAGCTGTCGCCGCTGACCGCGAGCACCTCAAAGATGCCGTCCCCGAGCTCCAGGACGGAGACGTCGAAGGTGCCGCCTCCGAGGTCCCACACGAGGACCGTGCTCGCCTCTTCCCGCTCGAGGCCGTAGGCGAGAGCCGCGGCCGTGGGCTCGTTGAGCAGCATGGGCACGCTCAGCCCCGCCAGCCGGGCGGCCTCCCGGGACGCCCGACGCTGGAGGTCGTTGAAGTACGCGGGCACGGTGAGCACAGCCTCGGTCACCGCCTCGCCCAGCCACCGCTCCGCGTCCTCCTTGAGCTGGCGGAGGATGAACGCGGCGATCTCCTGGGGCGTGTACCGGCGATCCCCGATCGGGATCACGGCATCCGATCCCAGGAGTCGTTTCACGGCGGCCACGGCGCTCTCCGGATCCGTCATCGCCTGTCGCTGCGCGGCCCGCCCCACGAGCGGCCTTCCGGACGGACCGAACGCCACGACCGAGGGCGTGGTCAACTGACCCTCGCTGTTCGGGATCGCGACCGGCTTCTCGCCCGCCAGAGTGGCGATCACGGAGCGCGTGGTGCCGAAATCGATCCCGATGGCCGGGCTAGGCAACGATCGCCTCGCCGCGCCCGAGGTCGGCGCCGGGCTCCGCCGCCGGGATCGCCGCCGCTGGGGCCGCCTTCTCCGCCTGGATCGCCTGCGCTGCCTCCGCCCGGCGTGTCGCCTGCGCCCGGATGCGCTTGTCCCACTCCCGCATCTGCGGGTCCGCGATCATCGTCTCGATGCCCGCGAGCTGGGCGCGCAGGGTCAGCCCCACGAGGGGGATGCCGGCGAGCGTGATCATGATGTCCGCGTGGAGCACGAGCCCTCGGTCGAGGACGCGGTCGAGCAGGTCCACCAGGCCGGCCTCGGGGCGCACGGTCGATTCACCCATGGTCCGTCAGCAGAAACTGTACGGAGGCAAGGGTCCCACCAGCCGGACGGTCTGCCCTTCGTGGCCGGCGATCTCGTCGGCGAGGGCCTCGAGCTCCGGGTATCGGTCGAGGGCGACGAGGCAGCTCAGGTTCGCGACCATCTTCAGGTCGGATCCGTCGTGCTTCACCTTCTCCACGTTGACGCGGTCGGAGCACGCGCGCGCGCGCTCGTAGACCGTCGTGAAGAGCTCGCGGACGCGTTGCTCCACCTCCCGGCGCAGGACGCGCTGCATCTCCTGGCGGCCGAGATAGGCGAGGCCGGCCGACTTCGTCTTCGCCTCCTCCTCCATCCTCAGGATCTCGGGGTTCTGCTCCGCGACCTGGCGCAGGATGACAGCGGGCTCGTAGGAGACCTGGAGCCCGAACTCGGCCTTGCCCGCCAGGCCGTCGACCCGCAATCGCAGGGACTCGTTCTCCGTCTGAAGCCAGTCGAGCAGGTTCTCATCCGCCGTTCTGCCCTCGGAGGGCGCGACGATCGTGTTGAACGTCATGGGCAGGACCGAGCCCCACCGGGACATCGCGAGCTGGAGGACGCGGTGGTGGGCGAGGACCCACTCGGCCGCCGCCGCCTCGCCGCCGTCGTAGGGGTGCGCCGAACAGTCGTGGACCAGGGCGCCGACCCGGCCCCGGACGAACAGGTGGACGCGCGAACCGTCCAGCCCGATCTCGCCGAGATCCACTGCGTCCGCGGCATCGGCGGGAACGATGCCGTAGACGTAGCGGGCGACCGCCTCCACGGACTCGTGGTCCTCGGGGAGGGCGCGCTCATCCGGCCCGGAGGCGTCCGGACCCGCGTCGTCGTCCCGCATCGATCCGATCATCGCGACTCCGCTCCGAGGAGGTTGTTCACGAGGTCATCGACGGCCTGGTCGAGGCCATCGCGGACCGACCGCACCGCGTCGTCGACGCCGAGGTCCGCTTTCATGCGATCGAATGCCTCGTCCAGGTCCATGAGGGCCTGGCCGAGGCGCTCGAGCTCTGCCTCCGTGAGGCTGCCGGCCTCCATGCGCCGCAACGCCTGGAGCTGCATCGTCTCCTTGACGATCTCGGCAAGCGCGACGACCAGCCCGACGAGACCCCTCCGGAGGTCGTCGTCGTCGATATCGACCCTCACGGCGCGGTCATGCCTTGCGCAGCCGGACCTCGAGCACGCCGTTGCGGCAGGTCTGCGAGACGATGGTGGGCTCCACCGCAGCCGTGAGGGCGACATCGCGTCGGTAGCCCCGGCGTGCCCCGGGCTTGGTCGACAGGGAGAAGAGGCGGTCTTCTGCCTTCAGCTCCAGATCGCCGAGCTCCGCACCCGGTACATCGGCGACGATCCGGATCTCGTCACCCTCGTCGAAGAGGTCGAGCGGCGGCTCGCCGATCTCGGACTCGGGCGCGACCGTCCGCTTCGCCCGCGATTTGACCGCCGTCTCGCCCTGCCGCTCACTCCTCGAGCCCATCGTGCCGACGTGGTATTCCTGGTCGCCAAGGACGCCTCCGGTCCGGATGAACCCGGTGACGGTGGTCCCGCCGGCCTTCCACTCCTCGTCCGAGAGGCGCTCCTTGCCGCCGGCCGCCTTGAGCCGCTCCCGCAGCGCCCCCAGGCCCTGCTCGACGTCGCCCGGCGATTCGAGCAGCTTGCCGAGGTCGATCTCGACCCCGAGGAGGTTGAGCTTGCCGCCGATGAGGGACGACGGCTTGGCCGCCGCTTCGCCGGGCGGCTGTGCGATCGGCTTCTTCTTGGTCATCTCCACGTCTCTCCATTCCGCTCCGGACCGCCGATCGCCGGTGTCGGCGCATCCTGGGATGCCATGACGGGGCGAGGCTCCCGCAGCTCTCTCCACGCCGGCGTGTCCAGGTTCGTGCCACTCGGGAACTCCAGGCCGTAGCGCGCCGCCGTCTCGAAGGACGCGAGGGCGAGGCGGATCTTCAGCCCGAGGAGCTCGACGCCCACGACCGAGATCGTGATGTCGGCGTTGATCACCACGCCCTTGTCCAGGATCCGATCCAGGACGTCAGCCAGGGTGCCGGCGCTGATCGTCTCGACGTTGCCGGGGGACATGAGTCCTACACCGCCTCGCTGTCAACGGTCTCGGAGCGGAGCCGGGAGCGCTTCCGCTGGAACGAGAGCAGGTCGCCCTCGCCGTCCAGGAGCACCTCGTACTCGGCGATCACGTCGTTGGCAGGCGGGATCTTGGCGAACTCGAGCAGCTCGATCGTGACGCGCCAGCCCTGGTCGGCCCGAGCGACACCGGTGACCTCGACGGGCGTGAGGCCCGTGACGTCAGCCAGCAGCTTGGTGGTCCGTACGACGATCGTCGGAAGTGTCTGTGGCGACATGCGCGGTTTCCCTTCGTTGGTTGCCGGGAGCGGCCTGGACGGATCTCTGGACCTTGATGGCTCTGGTTACTGGGCCTTGAGGGCCCTGGCGGCTTCGAGCCGTTCGAGCACCCGTGCCTCGCGCAGCTCGTACTCCGCCTCGTCGATGAGGCCAGCGTCGAGCCGCTCCTGGAGGTCCAGGAGCTCGCCGCGGAGCGAATCCTCGTCGAGGAGCTGCCGCTGGACCTCGTCATCGACGACGCCGGCCAGGGAGCGGACCAGCCTGGGGCCCCCCAGGACCGGCAGCGTCAGCAGCCACCCGAGCTTGCTCATCGGGAAGCCGGCGACCCGGGCCGTGACTGGGCCGGGTGCTCGTCCCAGTTGACCACGATGCGGACGAAGTTGTACGGCGCGACCGGCCCGACATACATGAGCCGTATCTGCTCGCCCCGTTCCCTGTCAAGCGCCGCGACCGGCACGTCGAACTCCGCCTCGCGCTCCCGCTTCACGAGGAACGCACTGTTGAGGATCATCCGGTCGAGCAGGACGGGGTTCTCGACGACTCGCTCCGCGATGGGCCTGAGGGGTGCGAGGATCCTCGCCGCCTCGGCTTCGCGCTTTCGCACCAGGGCCGCTTTCACCATCTCGCCGAGTCGGATCCGGGCCGCCTGCGAGCCCCCGCCCGGCGTGCGCTTGAGCGAGTCGCGCAGCGCCCGGACCTGGTCATCCTCCGCGACGATCTGGTCGAAGACGGCGGCCTCGTTCCGCCAGAATGCCTTGAGTCCGAGCTCGACCCTTCCCTCCATCTCGCGCAGGAGGCCATCGAATTCGGCCGCCCTCGCCTCGAGGAGCCTCTGGATATTGGCGATGGCATCCCCGGAATCGGCGATCGTGCCGAAGCGCACCGGCAGCGGCGTCTGCTCCTGCATGACGGCCTCGACCACCCGCTCGTGCGAGACGAGGTTCTGGCGCGTGGCTTCGTAGCGCTCGACGGGAGAGTCGCTGACCACGGCCGCCAGCTCGCCCCAGGGCACGGTGTACACGGGGAGATCCGGGGCGCCGACGCCCACGACTCCGTCGAAGGTGCGCTCACCGGAGCCGCGGATGATGCAGTACAGGTACCTGCCAGTCGCCATCGGCCTACGCCCCGCCTCCGAAGGTCGCCGCGCTGATGTCGTCGAGCCCCGTCGTCCGGATCCGGGCGATCCATCGATCCCCGCTGTCGGATCCCGGACGTCGGTCGGTGGGGTCCGTCCGCGACAGGTCGAGCAGCAGCTCCGAGGCACCTCTCAGGTCGCTGCCGGGCGCCTCCGTCACCGGGGCATCCCCCTGGGCAGCCGCCGGGAGCTGGCGCTGTGCCGAGGCCGCCGCTCGGCGGTACGCGCCTCGGATGGCGCGCTCGTCGGGCTCTTCGTCCGCCAATCCGAGGGCTCGCCGAGCCTCGTCCCGCTGCGCAGCGGTCACTCGCGCGACATCCACGGTGCAGAAGGTGTACGTGGGCAGCGGCCCGACGATCCGGAAGTCGATCCTGCCCTCGAACAGC
>JBAWVU010000220.1:0-4989 GCA_037147135.1 Chloroflexota bacterium | reverse complement strand
AGCGTGATCCAACCGACGACCGGGAGCCCGACGATGCCTGCGAGCACGACGATGCGTGCGGTCCGCGCTCCGGGCGTCCTCGAGAGCACAGCGCTCGTCGGACTCGGCGTGTGGCGACACGCGAGCCCGGCGAAGCCGACGGCGAACGCGGAGGCGGTCGTGGCAAGCGCGACCTCCGGCCCGAGGCCGAAGACGGTCATGACCTCGCGGGCCCCGAACCACCAGCCAAGGAGGGCGTAGTACCCCAGGGCGAACATCACGAGAGCGAGACCCCACCGCAGGAGGCCAACCCGACCCACCCTGCCGTGAAGAACGATGGAACCGGCCATCACCAGCAACGAGAGCATCGCCTGGAACGCCATCCGCCCCGGATGGGACGCGATGCCCGACGCATCGACGACGATCAGCTGGTCGATGCCGAGGTCCACATTCGTGACGTACTCCGCAAGCGTCGCGAGCCCGATGCAGCCCGCCACGATCGCCAGGATCGCGCCGAGGGCGGCGCGACGCCTGTCCGCGGGGCCCGTCCGCAGGAGCAGGGCTGCGCCCAGGAGCACGTAGCCGAGCGCGGCGTTCGCCTCCACCGGCACCAGTCCGGGTGCGATCGACGCGAGCTGCGACCGGCCGCTGTACCACCCGATGAGCGCGACCGCGCCGAACACCAGGGGGACGAGCCCGCAGGCCGGCTCGATCAGGTCGCTGGTCCGGCGCGGCCCCTCGTCCATCACGCAGGCGCACCCGCAGAAGGTCCGTCGCGACGCGCTGTCACGCCCATGATCGGGTCGTCCCGGGCGTCACGTGCACCTGCCCCGGGACGAAATGGTCCGCCTCATCGGCGTCAGCTTCCGCCCCGGTTCGGTGGACGTGGCCCGGCGCGTGCTGCGGCGGCGTGCACGCGGTGCACAGGCAGAGGTCGCCGCGCCGGTACCGCGGAGGCCGTCGACGAGATCCTCGCCATGGCGGTCCGCAAGCCACGAGCGACCAGCGGATCGGGGCACTAGCGGGTGAGCGCGTCCGCCAGCTCGGCGAACGTCGCGACGTAGTGGTCGATGTCGGCGTCGGTCATGCGGATCGAGAGCGTCCACTCCTCCTCGCGCCCCGGCGTCGCGAAGATCCCGCGGTTCATGTTCCAGAGCCAGGTGAGCGACATGAGCCGCTCGTCCTGGGCACGCTTGAACGTCTCGTAGTCGACGAGCTTCGCGTCGCTGAACGCGATGACGCCCTTGGAGCGGATCCCCACGGGGTACGCCGCGAGACCGTACGCGTCGATGACCCCCTGGACGCCGTCGAGTATCCGCGTGTTGAGCGTCTCGAGCCGCGCGTATGCATCGGGCGTGAGGACCTCGAGGAGGTTCGCCCGCGTCGCCGCCATGACGAGCGGGTTCCCGTTGTACGTCCCGACCATGCAGACACGGCCGTCGGCGACGGGCTCCATGACCTCGCGCGTCGCCCCGACCGCGGCGGTCGGCAGGCCGGCTCCGAGCGACTTGGCGAGGCAGACCATGTCGGGCTGGATCCCGAAGTACTCGCACGCCCCGCCCGCGGCGATCGTGAGGCCGGTCTTGACCTCGTCGACGATCCATACGATCCCGTGGCGGCGCGTGATCTCGCGGACGCGGTCGAGGTAGCCGGGCTCAGGGAGGATGACGCCGCAGTTCATGAGCGCCGCCTCCATGATGAGGCAGGCAGGAGCGAGCCCCTCCGCCTCCAGGCGGACGATGCGGCGCTCCAGGGCGTCGGCGTCGTTGAACGGGACCGCGATCGTCATCGCGGTGACACTCGGCGGGATCCCCTCGCCGTACGCGACCGACGGGTAGTCCTCGCGGTCGCCCATCTGCGACTCGGAGAGGCCGATCGAGACCATGACGTAGTCATGGTGGCCGTGGTACGAGCCGAAGATCTTGAGGATGGTGTCGCGGCCGGTGAGCGCGCGGGCGATCCGGATCGCGTCCATCGTCGCTTCGGAGCCGGAGTTGAGGAACCGCCACTGCGGGAGGCCGAACCGGCGGACGAGCTCCTCGGCGACGACGATGGCGTCCTCCGTGGGGGCGGCGAAGTGCGTGCCGAGCCGCATCCGGCGCTCGACGGCCGCGGTGATCGCCGGGTGAGCGTGGCCCTGCACCATGCTCCCGAACGCGTTGTGGACGTCGAGGTAGCGGGTGCCGTCCACGTCCCACACATACTGGCCGTCGCCGCGCGTGAGGTAGATGGGCCATGGCCTGCGCGACTGGTACGAGGACGGGACGCCGCCGGTGAGCACCGCGCGCGCACGCTCGAACATCGCGGAGGAGCCGGCCGTTCGCGCGTCGAGCCGGCTCGACTCCTCGCTGATGAGGCGCTCGATCCGCTCGCGGTCGAGCTCGACCGTGGGACCCGTCGACGGCTCCATCCTCGCCGGAACCGGCGCGATGGCGGGAGATGGCCCCGACGGCATCGGGAGATCGAATGGCGCCATGACGGTCCCCCGGGGCTGAGGGCCGGGGACGCACGAGTCTCGGGCGTCTGCGGCGCTCCTGGCCCGAATCTAGCACGGGCCCGACGGCGCAGGTCCGAGCACGAGCGCGTCGGCTCCCCGACGCGGCCCGTTCCCCGCGCCTCGGTCCGCCCCTCAGTCCGCCCCTCCGTCCGCTCGCTATCATCGGGCGACGATGCCGACCACCGTGCCCACGACCGTGCCCGACGACGACCACCCGCCCGGACCCGAGCCGGCCGCCGCCGTTGACCTGTGGACCGGCGACAGCCGCGAGCTCCTCCGGCGGATCCCGGACCACTCCGTCGACCTCATCTGCACCGACCCGCCGTACAACCTCGCCGGCTACTCGACGGGGAACATCTCCCCCGGCTGGCGGGCGCCGTTCAACAACGACGTCGCGGAGTGGGACGAGATCTCGTTCGACCCCGCCGCATGGCTCCCGGAGATCCGTCGCGTCCTGCGGCCGACCGGGAACCTCTTCGCGTTCACGAGCTACAACATGCTCGGGCGCTGGCACGATGCGTACGACCCGGCATTCGACACGTTCCAGATCGTCGTCTGGCACAAGACGAATCCCCCGCCCAAGCTTCGCCGCGCCGGGTTCCTCAACAGCTGTGAGCTCATCGTCGCGGCGTGGGATCGTGGGCACACGTGGAACTTCGGGCGGCAGCGGGAGATGCACAACTTCATCGAGACGCCGATCTGCATGGGCGGGGAGCGCCTGAAGGAGCCGCGTCACCCCACCCAGAAGCCCGTCGCGGTCCTCCGACGGCTCATCGAGTGGGGCTCCCGGCCCGGAGACCTCGTCCTCGACCCTTTCATGGGCGTCGGGTCGACGGGGGTGGCGGCGGCCGGACTCGGACGGCGGTTCATCGGGATCGAGATCGACCCGGCCTATGCGGCCGCGGCGCGTCGCCGGATGGGGGTCAGCGACCCCGGCTGACATCCGCGAGCTGGCGCTCCACGTCGCGCCGCGAGTCGCGCTCGGCGATGTCCCGCCGGCGGTCGTAGAGCTTCTTCCCTCGCCCGATCCCGAGCTCGAGCTTCGCGTGGCCGCGATCGTCGATGTAGAGGCGGAGCGGGACGATCGTCATCCCCTTCGCCTTCATCCGGATGCCGAGGTCGACGATCTGCGAGCGGTGGAGGAGGAGCTTCCGCGTCCGTTTCGCCTCGTGGTTCAGCCGGTTGCCGCCCTCGAACGGCGCGATGTGCGCGCCGACGAGCCACGCCTCGCCCCGCTCGACGCGCACAAAGCCGTCACCGAGGTTCACCTTGTGGCCGCGGATGGACTTGATCTCCGTGCCCATGAGGACGATCCCTGCCTCGAGCGTGTCCTCGATCGTGTAATCGTGCCGGGCTTTTCGGTTGAGGGCGATCGTCTCCGCGCCCATCGGTGGGATCTCCTCGGTCGCTTCGTCGGGCCTCGCACGTGGAGGTCCTCGGGGTGGTGGGTGGACGCTCCGCGTCCGCGCGGACGCACGAACGCCGGCCCCACAGTGGGACCGGCGTTCGACGCTCTACCACCACGCGGGGGGCGTTGGCTAGGCCACGGTCTCCCGCGAGGTGGTGCAGCTAGTGCGATCTATCACTGCACATCACCTCCTTTCGTTGGCGCGGACCATACACCGACCCGCGTCCGCGCGCAAGAGGGCCACGTCGGCGACAGAGGGCCACGCCGGCGTGGGCGGTCATCCGACCGACAGGTCCGAGGGCACATGATGCGTCCAGGTCGTGGCCGGCCCGGCACGACCCCACCCGGAGGTCCCACGTGGATGGCTCGGACAGCCGCTCCGCTCCGCGCTGGCCGATCATCGCGATCCTCGCCGCGGGCCTGGGCCTGCGGCTCGGCCTGGCGTTCGTGGTCTTCCCCGGCCAGGGCCACGCGACCGACCTCGGCCTCTTCGGTGAGTGGGCGGACACGCTCGCCCGTTCCGGACCGGGCTCGTTCTACGCGACGGCCGGCTCGGCGAACTACCCGCCCGGTTACCTGTATGTCCTGTGGATCGTGGGCGCCCTCGGGGACGGCGTCGCGCTGCTGAAGACGCCGGCGATCCTTGCCGACGTCGCGATCGGCGCCGTCCTCTACCTCGCCGGGCGTCGATGGCTCGGCGAGCGGACGGGCCTGGTCGCGGCGGCCCTCTACCTGTTCGTGCCGGTCACGTGGTACGACTCGGCGCTCTGGGGACAGGTGGACGCGGTCGGGGCGCTCGTCATGCTCGTATCGGTCGTGCTCCTCGCGGAGGGCTGGAGCGAGCCCGCGCTCGCGACCGCGTGCCTCGCGGTCCTCGTCAAGCCGCAGGACGCGATCGTCCTCGTGGTCGCCCTGCCGGTCCTCCTGCGACGGCACCTGCTGCGGATCGGCTCGGGGCCCGCGCTGTCGCTCGGCCCGCGGCTCCAACGTCTCGATGCCCGGCTCGGCGGGACCCTCTCGTCCCAGGGCCCGGTCCGCCTCGCGACGTCCGGGCTCCTCGCTTTCGCGGTCGTCGCGCTCGTGCTGCTGCCGTTCGACATCGCAC
>JBAWVU010000219.1:0-4998 GCA_037147135.1 Chloroflexota bacterium | reverse complement strand
GGTGGTCACCGACGGGCGCCCCGAGTATACGCGCGGGTCGCCGCGGTCCTCGCGGGGGCGCTCCTAGCCGCGCGTCCCGACGATCCGCAGCCCCTCGACGCGGCCACCACCCGGGGCCATCGCGAACGCCTCGAGCAGCTCCGTCGACCGGAGCCGGATCTCCTGCCCGACGAGGGGATGGTCGACCTCGACGATGAGCGCCGCCCCCGACACGCGGAGGAGCCGCGCGGAGCCGACCGCGACCGGGACGCGCTCGGCGACGATCGCGTCGAACGTGGCGCAGGCGCGCGCGAGGCGGAGCTGGTCCTCGAGCCCCAGCTGGCGCGCCGCCTCCGGGAGCAGGTCGCTGACGCGGCGCATCGGGCGACGGCCCGGGCTCACGCCACGCCCCCGGCACCCGTGGCGACGAGGCGCGCGGTCCCGGCAGGGCCTTCCGGGGAGTCCACGCGCCAGGGGACCCCTGCCGCGCGCAGCTCCGGGTCGAGGTCCGCGAGCGTCGTCGTCGTGACGAAGGCCTGGGGAAGCGCCGCGATCCGTCGGACGAGGTGGCCGCGGCGGGCCGGATCCAGCTCGCTGAACACGTCGTCGAGGAGGAGGAGCGGCGGGCGGCCGTCCTGCTCCGTGAGGAGGTCGAGCTCGGCGAGCTTGAGCGCGAGGATCGCCGTCCGCTGCTGGCCGCGCGACGCGGAGCTCGCCATTTCGCGGTCGTCGAGGAGGAACGCGAAGTCGTCGCGGTGCGGCCCCACGAGCGTCGTACCCTGCCAGAGCTCCTTGTCGGCCGTCTCCGCGAGCCGCCGCTCAAGGGCGTCGCGGGGCGTCTCACCGACCCCGGCCGGAGCGTTCGTCAGGTAGCGGAGGCCCAGGCGCCCCTCCTCGGGCGCGATCTCGCGGCCTGCCCGCTCGAGCGGCTCCGCGAGGTCGTCGAGGAGGGCGCCGCGCCCGGCCACGATCTCCCCCCCGGCCTCGACGAGCGTCTCGTCCCAGAACCGCAGCTGGTCTCGCGCGCCGGCACCTTCACGGATCGCCTTGAGGAGGCTGTTGCGCTGGCTCAGCGCGCGTGTGTACGTCGACATGGCCCGGCCATACGCCGGCCCCCGCTCGGCGGCGAGCTGGTCGAGCGCGCCACGGCGGAGGGACGGCGACCCGACGACGAGGAGCATCTCCTCTGGCGCGAACACGACGATGCGCGACCATCCGGAGAGCGCGGTCGCCCTGCGGGGCACGCCGTTCACCGTGATGCGCTTCCTCGCCGCGGACGGCCCCTCTCGCACGAGGACGATCTCGACCAGGGTCTCCCTGCCGGCACCTCCCGCGCCCCCAACGGGGGCCTCCGCCGTGGCGCCCGCCGTGGGGCCGACCGCCCCCTCGTCGCCACCGACTCGCGCGTCGGGGAGGATCGTCGCCGCGACCCGCGCGAATGCATCTCCCCAGCGGATGAGGTCCGCGTCGACGGCCGCGCGATGCGACCGGCCGCGCGATGCGACGACGATCGCCTCGACGAGTGTCGTCTTCCCGGCGGCGTTCGCGCCCCAGATGAGCTGCGGCCCCCCACCGAACGAGGCGTGGAGCGAGGCGTAGCCACGGAATCCCGCGAGGTCGAGCGCTGCGATCAGGGCGAGCCCCCCGGCCTGGGCGCGACCTACGAGGCCGTGCGGACCGGCATGACGACGTGGATGTAGTCGCGTCCATCCGCCGGCTTGAAGACGCCGGGCGAGAGCGGGCCGTTGAGCTCGATCGCGAACTCGTCCGCCGCCACGTTCTGGAGCACATCCGTGAGATAGCCGGCGTTGAAGGCCACCGTCGTGCCGTCACCCTCGACGGTGGCGTCGACCTCGCTCTGGTGGTCGCCGAGGTCGGAGACGGCCGTCACCTGGATGCCGGCGATCCCCTCACCCCCCACGTGGAGCTTGACGATCTTCGTGGACTCCCGGGTGAGCAGCGCCGCCGGCCTCACCGCACGCAGTAGCTCCTCCCGGTCGACGATCGCTCGCGTCGCGTGCTCCTTCGGCAGGACCTGCTGGTAGTTGGGGAACTGCCCGTCGATGAGCCGGCTCACCAGCTCGGTCCCCTCGAGATGGAAGAGGACCTGGTTGTGGCTCGGGGAGAGGACGATGGCGACAGGGTCGTCGACGTCGGCGAGGATGCGCTCGAGCTCGTGATATGAGCGAGCCGGCACGACGATGGTCGTCTCCTCGACTGGCGTGAGGACGGGGATCGTCGTGATCGCGATCCGGTAGTTGTCGGCCGCCGCGAGGGTGAGCCGGTCGCCCTCGAAGCGCGTGAGGACGCCGGTGAGGATTGGGCGCGCCTCCTCGGACGCGGCTGCGAACGCGACCTCGGCGAGCGCCTGGCGGAGCACCTTCTGCGAGATCCGTGTCGTCGGACGCTCCCCGGCGGACGGGATCTGCGGGAACTCGTCCGCCGGCAGACCCTTCACGTGGGTCTCGAAGCGGCCGCACGTGAGATGGACACGGTCATCCCCGAGGAGCTCGAGATCGATCCGCATGTTGGGAAGAGACGTGACGATGTCGGTGAAGAGCTTCGCCGGCAACGTGATGGAGCCGTCCTCGTCGATCTTCCCCGGGACCCAACAGGTGATGCCGATCTCGAGGTTCGTGGCGGTCAGCTCGAGGCCGGCGTCCTTCGTTCGGAGGAGGACGTTCGACAGGACCGGGAGTGCCGCCTTGGATGACACGGCGTGGCTCACGACCGACAGGCCGCGGGCGAGATTCTCCTGGATCACGGACAGCTTCACGACCGGTCTCCCTGGGTCCCGACCACCGGGACGTTCGGCGTGCGTGGGGCGGACCAGCCAACGGCTCGTGGCGATTCACTGGTCGGTCTCTATCTTCCCATCTTTGAGAACGTCATCGTCATCATCAGCGCGTGGACACGGTGGACAGTCGTGCTGGCCCACGCTCACTTTCTCTGTGGATGAAGATGCGAGGACTGTGGGGCCGCGATATCACCGCAGGGGTGGGGCTCTGGACGACCTGTGGACGGCGCGGGACGGGACGACCGCCGTTTCGAGGAGGCGCAGCTGGAAGGGCGCGGCTGTCCACATTCGGAGGCGGTTATCCACGGTTCTTCGGGCCTTATCCACGATTCGGAGCCCGCGACCGCACGCCCGCTCCCACGCGCGGCCCTCACGCCGGGCGCCGACCGAGGGCGTGGCAGCACGCCAGCCGAAGGCCGGAGCCGACTGCGCCCGGGCACGCGGTCAGTCCGAGTAGATCATCTCCCGGACGGCAGCGATGTCGCGCCGCATCTCGTCGTTGACGGCGGACTCGCGGTCGATCTTGTCGCACGCATGGATGACCGTGGAGTGATCGCGGCCGCCGAGCTCGCCGCCGATCCGGATGAGCGACACGTCCGTCTCGGCACGGATGAGGTACATCGCGATCTGTCGCGGGACGACGATGGCCTTGTCGCGCTTCTGGCCCTTGAGCTGGTCGAGCCCGATGCCGAAGTACTCGGAGACCGCACGCGTGATCCGCTCGGGGGTCACCTGGCGCTTCTTCGGGTTGAAGAGGACGTTGGACAGGACCGCCTGGGCGAGCCCGATGTCGATGGGCTGGGCCTGCATGCTCGCGTACGCAACGATCCGGTTGAGCGCGCCCTCGAGCTCCCGGATGTTGCTCACGACCTTGCGGGCGACGAACTCGACGACCTCGGCCGAGAGCGGGACGCCCATCTCCTCCGCCTTGGCGCGGAGGATCGCGATCCGGGTCTCGAGGTCCGGGGCGGTGAGGTCCGCGATGAGCCCCCACTCGAACCGGCTCCGCAGGCGCTCCTCGAGCGTGACGATCTGCTTGGGCGGCCGGTCGGACGAGAGGACGATCTGCTTCCCCTCCTCGTGGATCGCGTTGAACGTGTGGAAGAACTCCTCCTGCGTCCGCTCCTTGTCCGCGATGAACTGGATGTCGTCGATGAGGAGGAGGTCGATCCGCCGGTAGTGGTTGCGGAACTCGTCGATCCGGCCCTGCTGGATGCTCGTGATGAACTCGTTCGTGAACTTCTCGCTCGTGGCGTAGACCACGCGCTTGCGTGGATATCGCGCGAGGACGGCATTCCCGATCGCGTGCATGAGGTGCGTCTTGCCGAGGCCGACGCCGCCGTAGAGGAAGAGCGGGTTATAGGCGTGGCCCGGCCGCTCGGCGACCGAGAGGCTCGCGGCGTGGGCGAGCCGGTTGGCCGAGCCGACGATGAAGTTCCCGAACGTGTAGCGCGCATTGAGATTGGATGCCACACCCTCGGGCGCACCGACCCGCGTCGCTTCGACCCGGACCGGGGCGGCGACCTGCTCCGCCGCGGCGCTCTCCTCCGGGGACTGGACGACGAACTCGACCTGGACGCTATACCCGACGACCCGGGCGAGCGTCTGGGAGATGAGCGAGCGGTAGCGGGTCTCCAGCCAGTCGCGGGCGAATCCGTTGGGCGCCGCGATCCTGAAGCGGTTGCCGTCGACCTCCACGAGGGAGGTGCTTCGAAGCCAGGTCTCGTAGTTGGCAGGCGAGAGCGAGACCTGGAGCTCCCCCAGCGCGGCTCGCCAGACGTGTTTCGCGTCCATCGTCGGCTCGGTTCCGGTCGTCTGCTTCGGGTTGATCGATAGGGTTCTCGACGGCGGGCGGCAGGCCGGGCGAGTGAGGCCGAGGGGGCACCGGCGGGGCCGTCGATGATGGTCGACGACGACGACGCCGAGGTCTCTCCGGGGCTCCCTTCGTGGGTTCCGCGGGTCTGCCCTCGAACGTCCCGGTGCCGGGGGCCGCCGAAGGATAGCACCGCCCCGGCGGGGGCCGCAAGGCGATTCGGCCCAGCTGATCGCATACCCCCAGGGAGTATCCGAAGGTGTGCCAGCGGTGGCCCTCGGCACCCGCGGTGGGCGACGGCGGCCCCGGGGGCACCGGCGGGGCCGTCGATGAAGGTAGCCGACGACGACGCCAAGGTCTCTCCGGGGCTCCCTTCGTGGGTTCCGCGGGTCTGCCCTCGAACGTCCCG
>JBAWVU010000218.1:0-5055 GCA_037147135.1 Chloroflexota bacterium | reverse complement strand
GAGCTCGAGCGCCTGCGCCGGGCCGGCGGCGCCTGAGCCCCGCCTTGCCAGCTCCCCCCACGTAGGATGCCGGCATGACCGCCGCCGACTCCAGGGCCGCGTCTTCGGACGACGACCGGGCGCTCATCGACGACTTCCGCGCGCACGGCGGACAGGTGGCGCAGGGCGGCGCGGTGCTGCTCCTCACGACCACCGGCGCGAGGACCGGCGAGCCGCGCATCGCGCCCCTCATGTACACCCGCGACGGCGACTGCTACGTCGTCGTCGCCTCCAAGGGCGGGGCACCTGTACACCCGGCCTGGTACGCCAACCTAGTCGCCGACCCCCTCGTCACCGTCGAGGTCGGTCGCGAGACGTTCGCGGCGAGGGCGACCGTGACCGCGGGGACCGAGCGTGACCGACTCTTCGTGGCCCACGCCGCGGCGTTCCCGTTCTTCGACGGCTTCCAGAAGAAGACGAGCCGCGTCGTCCCCGTCGTGGTGCTGGAGCGCGTCGGGTAGGAGCCCCGGCCGCGTGCTCCTCGAAGGCCCTCAGCTGCGCAGCACCTTCTCGAGCGCCCGACCCTTCGCGAGCTCGTCCACGAGCTTGTCGAGGTAGCGGACCTGCTGCATGAGCGGATCCTCGATCGTCTCGACGCGCACCCCGCAGATGACGCCCGTGATGAGCGTCGCGTTCGGATTCAGGTGCGCCCCCGCGAAGAAGCCGGCGAAGGTCGTCCCGTCGGCGAGCTGCCGGTCGAGCTCGGCCTCGTCGTAGCCCGTGAGCCAGCGGATGACTGCGTCGAGCTCGTCGCGGGTTCGGCCCTTCTTCTCGACCTTCGCGAAATAGAGCGGGTAGACCGAGGCGACGGTCATCGCGTGGACCCGCTGCGCGGTCGATGCGCTCACGCGGGCGTGACCGCGAACCACCGGCCCTCGGGGTCGCAGAACGCGAAGCTCGGTATCCCGGCGTGCTCGCCCACCTCCGTCGCCTGCACCCCGCGCCCGACGAGCGTGGCGCGAGCCGCCACGAGGTCGTCCACGTGGAACGCGATCGACGGCGTCGCGAGGTCGAGGCCGTCGGGGTTGTCCTTCATGAGCTCGAGCGGCACGAGCTCGAACGCGAACGGCTGGTCGGCGAACCCGACCTGGGCGATCGCGAACCCCCCGGCCTCCTGGCGCCGCTTCTCGATCATGCCGACCTGCTCCACCCAGAACCTGCGGCATGTCTCCGCGTCGTTCACGTAGAGGACGACGTATCCGACCTTCATGCGCGACTCCCGGGCTGTGGGGGGACGACGGCGCCGGCGCGCCCGGCCGGCGCGAACCGGGAGAGCCTACCGCGCTTCGTCGTGGGACGAACCGGCCCGGCGCCTCGGCCGGTGACCGGCCGGTCGCGCTCAGGCAAGGGGTGGAGAATGGCCCCAGCGGCGGAGGCCTGCACGACACGGGTCACGCATCCATCCGCCGATCCGCCGACCCTTCGGGCCGCCCACAGACAGGACCACCGACCATGTTCTTCCCGGATCTCACGACCGATCGTTTACTGCTGCGGGGCGTCAGGGAGAGCGACTCGACCTTCCTCTTCAGGCACCTGAGCGATGTCGACGTCTGCAGGTATCTCTACGACGCCGAGCCGTACACGACGATCGACGAGGCGGAAGAGCTGGTCCGGCTGTTCATCGATCCGGAAGGCAGGACGCTCAATCGCTGGATCATCGTCGAGAAGGCGTCGGGGGAGCCGATCGGGACGTGCGGCTTCAGCCTGTGGGACAGGGAGAACAACAGGGCGGAGATCGGCTACGACCTGGGTTCGGCGCACTGGGGTCGCGGGTACATGACCGAAGCGCTGACGGCAGCGCTCGCCAGCGGGTTCGACAACATGTCACTCAATAGAGTCGAGGCGATCATCGCCCTGGAGAACGTCGCGTCCTTCAGGCTCGTCGAGAAGCTCGGCTTCCAGCGAGAAGCCGTGCTTCGGGACCGCCACCTGCTCAGAGGCAGGTACTACGACCACTACCTGTATTCGCTCCTGGCACGGGATCGGAACAGGTAGGGACGTCACCAGCGGCACAGAGCGGCGACGGGACACCGGAACGGGTGCACCATGGCAAGGGATCCCGCCCGCGACGCAGCCCGCAGCACGGTGGACCCGATGGTCCGGGCCGGCGAGCCGATGGTCCCGCCGGTGACCGCTCCCGGCGACCTGCTCGGCGTCGGGCGCACCGCCGAGGTCTTCGCGCACGGCGATGCGGAGGTCGTCAAGCTCCTGCGGCCCGGCTTCCCCGAGCGACTCGGCGAACACGAGGCGCTGGTCTCGGCGCTTGTCGCTGACGCCGTCGTCGGCGCGCCGCGTTTCGTCGGCACGACACGGATCGGCGGGCGCTTCGGCCTCGTGTACGAGCGCCTGCGCGGTCCCTCGATGCTCGACCGTGTCGCACGCCACCCGTGGGAGATCGACCGGGCGGCCCGCCGGTTCGCGGAGCTGCACGCGGCCATGCACGAGGCGAACGGTACCGGGCTGCCGGACCAGAAGGCGGAAGTCGCCCGGATGATCGAGCGCGCTGGGCCTTGCCTGCCCGAGGACGCCCGAACGGCCGCCCTCGCTCGCCTCGCCGCCCTGCCCGACGGGGCTGCCATCTGCCACGGCGACATGCACGCCGGGAACGTTCTCGTGACCCCGCGCGGGGAGGTCGTGATCGACTGGGAGACGGCCTCGTGCGGCGACCCGGCCGGTGACGTGGCGCGCACGCTCTTCCTTCTCCGCTTCGGCAGCACCCCCGCCTAATGTGCCGCGCGTCCAGCGGGGCCTCATCGCGCTCGCAAGACGGCGGTTCAGCAGCACGTACCTTCGGCAGTACCGACGCCTTCGGCGCATGGACGACCGCGACGTCGCCGCGTGGCGTCTCCCGATCCTCGCCGGCCGGCTCGGCGAGGGGATCGACGAGGAACGGGCTGTCGTCCTTGCGCTGGTCCGCCGCGAGGTCCTCTCCCGACCGATGGGCTGACGGACGCGACGAACGCCCGCCGCCCGCCCGCGCGATCGCCGACTCCCTGATGGGCCGAACTCCTCTCGACGGCCCGCCCCGCCCCGGTGCACGATCGCGCAACGGGGGCTCCCGCGTGGGCGCGTTCGCGGACGCGCCGGCCACGATCGACGTCGCGGAGGGGACGGGCATGGCATCGAAGCACCTGACGGTGACCGAGATCCCCGCGTCGATCCTGACGCCCGACAGCGTCGAGACGCGCCTGGGGACCCCGCGCTTCTTCGACGGCTTCCCCGACGAGGAGACCGTCCGGAAGGTCTACGACAACCTCGACTTCCAGCGTGCCGTGCAGGTCTTCCTCAGCGCGATGCCGGCCGCGTCGCTCGCCGCGATGCGCACCGGCTTCCGGACCATCGGCTCGGATAACCGGTCCGTGCTCCTCACCGAGACGCTCATGGACGCGCGCTCGATCTGGCTCACCCCGAACGCCGAGACCCTCTACGCCATGACCTGGCTCGACACGCACGCCGGCCCCGTCGTCGTCGAGGTCCCGCCCCACATGCTCGGGATGATCGACGACGCGTGGTTCCGCCACGTCACCGACGTGGGCAACGCCGGGCCGGACCGCGGCCAGGGTGGCAGGTATCTTCTGCTCCCTCCGGACCACGCCGAGAAGGTGCCCGACGGCTACTTCGTCGCGCGTTCGCGCACCTACGGGAACCTCCTTTTCGCCCGCGGTTTCGCTGCGCAGGGCGACCCCCGGGCGGCCGTCGAGAACATCAGGGCGGACTTCCGCATCTACCCGCTGGCCGCCGCGGCGGATCGCCCGGACACGGACTTCGTGGACATCTCCGGGATGGCTCTCACCATGGTCTTCGCGTGCGACGCCTCGTACTTCGAGCAGGTCGCAGCGACCGTCCGGGAGGAACCCCTCGACGCCATCGACCCGGAGATCCGCGGCCTCCTCGCGTCGGTCGGCATCCGCAGGGACGCGCCGTTCGCACCCGACGCGCGGATGCAGCGGATCCTCGCCGAGGCCGCGGCCGTCGGCACCGCCACGTCACGCGCCATCGCCTTCGGCACGCGCGACCGCGGCGCCTACCTGTACCCCGACAGTGCGTGGAAGGTGTTCTTCATCGGCACCGATCCGGAGTTCTCCCCGGGTGGGGTGCTGAACCCGGACGCCCGGACGCTCTACTTCTTCACGGCGGTCGGGATCAGCCCGTCGCTGGTGCTGAAGATGGTCGGCATCGGCTCGCAGTACGCATCCACGGAGCGCGACGGCACGGGCAGGTATCTCGACGGCGCGAAGAGGTACCGCCTGCACGTCCCGCCCGACGTCCCTGCGAAGGACTTCTGGTCGGTGACCGTCTATGACCCGCAGACGCGGTCGATGCTTCAGACCGACCAGCGGTTCCCTGGCACCGGCAGTCAGAAGCCGGGCCTCACTGTCAACCCCGACGCCTCGGTGGAGGTCCACTTCGGCCCGGAGCCGCTGTCCGACGGCGAGGCTAACTGGGTCCAGACCGTCCCGGGCAAGGGGTGGTTCGCCGTGCTTCGACTCTACGGTCCGCTCGAGCCGTGGTTCGGCAGGACCTGGCAGCCCGGCGAGATCCAGCCGGTCGACTGAAGCGGGGTCGGGGCAACTCGCGACGCCGCGCGGGACCGTCCGGATGAGGTGGGTTCCGCGGGGTCTACTCCTCTCGCCCCGACCATCCCTCCCTCATCGTCGAGCTTGGCTCCGGTGAGTTCCCCAGCTGCCGCTTGGCGTGCCCACCGCCGCAGACCCTGTGGCTCGGCGAAGGCCCGAGCGCGCCCGCCGTCAGGCGTCCCCGGTGAGGTGGCGGTCGAGCCTCGGTCCCACGTGCCGTGCCAGTGCCGCGGGCGACGGCCTCACGAGCGGCTCGATCCGTAGCCCGTGGCGGTCGGCCTGAACGTGAAGTCCCTCGCCCCGGTACGTCGATCCGCTCGAACACGGCCTCTCGGTGAGCCCGGCCGGCGCCGAGCTCGTGGACGCGGCGGCGGACGACCGCAAGCGTGGGCTCGTCGACCTCGATCGACCGCCACCGCCGCAGCGTCCCGAGGGGGCC
>JBAWVU010000217.1:0-5067 GCA_037147135.1 Chloroflexota bacterium | reverse complement strand
GGAGCACGATGCCGATCGGCGGCGAAGCCGTCGTCCCGGGCTGCGGCGACCCTGAGGTCGCGGCTGGCGACGGCGACGGCGGCAGCGAGGTGCGAGGCGAGGTGCTCGGAGAGGCAGGCGCCGAGGGTGGCGGAGGAGTGGCGATGGGCGGCGAGGCGACGACGACGGGAAGCGTCTCGAGCGTCGGACTCGGCGGAGGCGGAACCGGCAAGAGCTGCACGTCCCGCAGGGCGCCCGAGGCGAAGAGGCCCATCCCGAGCATCGTGACAAGGGCGGCCAGGACGAGGATCCAGGCGAACCCGAGCCTCGGCAGCCTCCAGCCCGGCAGAGGAACGAGACGCCGCGTGCGCGGCACGTCTGCCGCCAACGAGCGGGTCAGGCGCGCTGCATCGATTTCCGTGGGCGCCGCATCCACGTACCCGCGGACGGCAGCCTCCAGGCGCCGCTCGAAGGCCTCGCGCTCGCTACTCATGCTCGAGCTCCGCTCGGAGGCGATCGAGGAGCCGATCGAGGCGGCTTCGGACGCCCGACGCCGACATGCCCAGCACCGCGCCGATCTCGGCGGAGTCGAGGCCGGCGGCATAGCGCAGTCCGACCAGGGTCCGCTCCTCGGGCTTGAGCCGCGCCAGCACGTCCGCCATGTCGAGCGCGGCCGCCGACGCGAACGGGTCCGGAGCAGCGATCCGCTGCTCCGCGAACTCGAGGCGGATCGTCGTGGATCGGCGCTGGCGGCGCATGAGCTGGCGCGCCTCGTTCGCGGTGACCGAGAGCAGCCAGGCGCGGATCCGTTCGGGCTCCCGCAGGGTACCCAGGCGCTTCCATGCGACCGTCCAGGCGGACTGCACGGCATCCTCCGTGACGTCGCGGTCCCCGCCACAGATGAAGAAGGCGAGGCGGGCCATGTCCGCGTGGAACGCCCCGACGAGGCGGGTGAAAGCGACCTCGTCTCCGGCGGCGGCGAGCGGGACGAGGGCCACGATCGCCGCATCGACCGGCGTCCGCTGCTCGGCCTTCGGGGCGGCGACGTCCCTCACGATCATGGGGCGACCCGCAGGCGCCGCGATGACTGGAGGAACGAACGCAGCAGCGCACACCGTGGCCGGCCCGAGACCGCCGCTGGTCGCGGCGATGGCGTGCGGGCTCGCGAGGACCCTCGGATGGCGGGGCTCGTGCGCACGGGCTCTCTCCCTCGGTGCCGATCGTCCCGAGAGTGCCGCGATGGCGGCAGAGGCTTTCAGCCCGTTCACCGCGGCTTCGCGTACCGCGGTCGTCCCGCTCTCCGTCACGGACATGGGCGCGCAGGCGGTCACACGAGACAGTGCCTCCACCGGAGGACGCCGCCGCGCCCGGCATCGAGCCGCTCGGAGCATCGCGCCACCACCATGCGTTCCTCCGAGTGACGCTCCGCCCGGAGGTTCCGCTTGTCAGATGCACGCGGGCCCCGATCTGTCCCACGCCCACGGCCACGCGCCGCTCCGTCGGCGATACCCGGCGCTCAGTTCGTGTCGCGCATCGCGACGATCCCGCCGTTCACCCCCGCGTACAGCGTGCCGTCCGGGCCGAGGTAGACGGGGGCGTAGTTGTTGTCGTACAGGAATCCCGTGCCGGCCAGCTGCGACCAGACGACCTTGCCGGTCCGGAAGTCGACGGCGGTGAAGTACCACCGGTCCGTCGTCCCGGGCCCGGCAGGCTTCGTGTACGTGTAGATCAGGCCGTTCTTCAGCGACATCTTCGTCACCACCGAGGGGATGACGATCGTCGAGTTCGTCCAGACCGTGCTCGCCTTGCCCTTCGAGTCCAGGTCGATGCGCACGAGGCCGGGCGTCGTGGTCCGGCCCTCGGTCGTGTACTCCTCGTTCGAGCGGTAGCCGTAGTTGTTCTCGACGACGATCGACTTCTCCGTGGCCACGAGCGAGTTCTCGGTGCTGCCCCTGTAGGCCCCGAAGACGGGCACCTTCGCGACGAGCCGCGGGCCCGAGACGGTCTTCGCGCGCTTGTACACGAGGACGTTCATGTACGGGTCGGCGTTGTCGGCGATCGCGACGTACTGGCTCCCCATGAGCGTCGGCGTCGTCCCGGTGCCCAGGGCGATCTGGCCGGGCTTGATCCGGTCGCCGGTGCCGAAGACCGCACGCCACGTGATCCACGGGCGGCCGAACTCGTCGGCGTCGAAGCGGTACATGGCGTTCGTCGAGGCGATGAACACGCCGTCGTCGCTCGCGGCGGCCGTCCCGTTCGCGATCTCCTCGCCGAGCGCGCCGATGTCGTCGCTCACGCCGAGGAGCGCGCCGGTGTCGGCATCCACCGTGCAGACCGTGCCGTACTTCGTCGTCACCCAGATGTGACCGGCGTAGTCGGGCTGGAGGGCCTGGATCTTGTCGCCCTCCGCGATGACAGATGTGAGATCGATGTCCTGCTTGGGATCGTGCGAGAACGTCCAGACGCCGCCCGCCTGCGCGTGCGAGACGACCCAGATCGTCCGGTCCACCGTGCCGATGATGGTCCGGTCATGCTCGTCCGAGTAGAAGTAGGCGCCCGAGACGCGGTCGGTCGAGTTCTTCAGCTGCTCCGACGGGAGGTCGATCGCCGCGAGCTGCGCCAGCGTGTGCGGGTCGAGCAGGGTGAGCCGGACGGTCGCGACCAGGTCGGTCGTGTCGACCTTGATCGCCCCGGCGACCAGGTTGCCCGACGAATCGAACGTCACTCCCACCGTCAGCGCGACCGGGTCGGCCGGCGTGCCGAGAAACGTCGAGACCACGGACGGTGACCGGCCGAGCGGCCCCGCCCCCGGGTACGTGTCGCTCTGGTAGCTGTCGTTGTGGAGGATGCTCCACGGCGCCGGCGCGGTGAACGGGTTCGGCGGGATGGCCGTCGCGGAGACCGCGTGGGCCGTCGCCGGCTGTCCGATGTACTCCTGCACCGCCGCCGCGCCGACCTGGTTCGGGATCGGGATCGCCGGGATCGGGAACGTGGCTGCGGCGGCCTGAGTGGCCACCGGTGTGGCCGATAGCGTGCCCGCGGGCGCGAGCGCGAGCCCGGACGCGACGAGCACCGGGACGAGGATCACCGCCAGGGCACGACGGACGTGGACGCGTCCTTCGCGCACGATCGCGAGCGGCTGATGCATCGTGACCTCCCTCCATGGACCGTCATGCCGGGTCTCTGCCCGGCCCCATCCAGATCGGAGGCGGCGATCGCGGTGCGACGACCAGGACGCGAAGGGGAGGCGGCGCACCGGCATGTCGGAAGGTGCGCTTCGCGCGGTCGTCGGATCCGCCTGTCCGTGGTCCTCCTACCTGGAACCGGCCCCATCGTAGCGACCTTGTGAGGCGGCTTGCAGCGAGCAGCGCGGGACGATCCGCGGACCGTGGCGATCCACGGCGCCCCGGAGGCCCGCGGCCGTTCAGTCGAGCGCCTCGTCCCAGGTCGCGGGACGAAGGCTCCCTGCGCGTCCGCCGTCCCGGACGAGCGACGTCGTGCGCCGGCTCTCTCAGAGAAGCGGGGTGAGGAGGCGCTGGAGGATGAACAGGAGGAGCGGGATGGTGACGGCGGACACGAGGCCCCGTGCTGTGCTCGGAGACCACGGCCACGTGGGCAGCTTCGAGATGATGTCCCGCTGCTGGATGAGCACGCCGAGCGCGGGACCCAGCGCGCTCAGGTGCGAGAGGTCGCCGTCGTCCACGTCGCGGCTGATCTCGTCGAGCACGCCCTTCACCCTGGACTCCGAGCCGTCGCGCAGCCGGTCCTTCTCCGCCACGATCTTCCGGTGGCTCCCCTCGAGTGGCACCACGAAGGCGGCGATCGCGAGAGCCGGCAGGCCCACGAGCCACGGCAGCCAGAGCGCGAAGGCGGTCCCGGAGTCGAACGTCTGCGCGCTCGCGGCGTACGCGGCGGTGACGAGGAGGATGAGCGCGATCCCCGTCCGGGCGGTCAGCCGGGAGAACGCGAACAACGGTCCGGTCCGGAAGAGGTCGATCGCCTGCGTGCGGGCGTGGATCCGGCTGACGGACCGGAGCTGCCTGAGGGCGTGGTAGAGGAAGACGAGGAAGATGCCCGCGGCGACGGACTCCCAGATCGCACGCCCCGCGACCGCGACGGGCGAAAGCCCGGCGATCTCCGAGTCCACCGGGTCCGCGGCGTAGTAAGCGAGCGTGAGGGGCAGTGCGATGAATGTCACCACGAGGGTCGCGCGCGCCGGGAGATTGAGCAGCTCGTACCGCAGGCGCGAGGCCTCCGCCGGCGAGGCGTCGAGCTGCGGCCGGAACGTCTCGAAGGCGGTGGCGGCGACGCGGTCGAGGTATCGCATGGCCCCGAGGACGCCGACGACGATGACCCCCCAGAGCATCTGCGTGGGCGCGAACCGGCCGATCGGCGCGACGCCGGCGAGCCAGTCTGGCGCGCTCGCGATGACGACGCTCGGGACGAGGAGCACCGCGTACCCGACCCACGCACCCCCGGGTGTCCTGTCGAGCAGGGCGAGGAGGTCGTCCACCCAGCTCGGGGAGTACGGTGGCGCGCTCTCGACGGGCCCGGAGCTCGCCTGCGCGGCATCGGTGACCATGACGACCAGTCTAGCCACCCGGCCCGGGGGCGCGCCGAGGCCCGTCGTCCCTCCGCGCGTGCAGAGCCGCTCGGGTGACGGTGGGCCGCGCAGGGATGCCGCAGGCTACTGGACGGTGACGACGAACCGCGTCGCGTCATCCTCGGGTGAGGCGACGACCATGACGGCATCCGAGCCCTTCGTCCACCGGCCGAACTCGACGCCGGCGTTCGACGTGGACATCTCGAGCGACCACCCGGCCCTCTCCAGCTTCCCGCGGTACCAGTCGAGCACGGCCTTCGGCGCGTCGTCGGTCAGCCCCGAGACCCCGGATGGGCCGGCCTGGATCACCTCGGTCGCCGACGGGTAGACCGGGACGCCGTTCGGCAGGGCGGGGGCCGCCGTCGGCTTCGGCGAGCTCGTGGGGGCCGGCGACGCGGCTCCGGACGAGGGCTGACGCCGGCGGTTCCCTCCGCATGCGCCGGGCGAGCCGGCTGGAAGACGGCGAGGGCCGGGGGGAGCTGTGC